>NZ_JBHVGB010000036.1:0-39506 GCF_042801335.1 Nocardioides sp. NPDC057577
GTCAAGGACCGCGATAGCGGCCGGCGAAGCCGGCGGCCGCAGGCCGTCCTTTACTCCGGGGCCCGTCGAGAAGACCCTCAAGCAAGGGCCGGCGGCCCACCCCAACCACGAAACAACAGCCGAAAAACAGGCCCCAAAAGCACCACACCCCCGATAGATTCCCCCGGCGTGGACCACTGGAAGACGATGGACGAGATCCTCGCGGCAAGATCAAGGTTCGAATCAGCCATAGACGGCTGGACTCCCCCACAAGCCCACGGCGTAGGCCTCCGCCCGTCGACAGCAGCCACCCACGCCCCAGAACATTTTCCCCTGGTCAACGCCTACGGCCACCGCCTCCCAGCAGTGGTGATGGCAACAGTCGTCGGCCACAAGCGCGGCACCGCGGCGTACAGGCTGACAAGACAGCAACTGGAGCGGGCGATCGAGCTGATCTCCCCGGCGGAGGCGTACGTCGAGTACGACCACCCCAACCTGTGGACCTGGCGCGACACGCTCCGGCCCGCGCTGACCGAGGACCCGGAGGCCGAGGTGGTGGCGGTCTTCATCGGCGACGAGCCGGAGGAAGCCCCAGATCCGGCGATCGACGCCTTCCGTGCGGCCTTCCCGGACGAGGCCGTCGCGATCGCAGCGGCGACGGCGGGCGCGGCGGTCGTCCGAGAGATGTACGGCACCGATCTGAGCCACTTCGACAAGTCCCCGACCGACTTCGCGACCGAGGCGGACATCGCCTCGGAGAAGGCGATCCGGGAGACGATCGCGACGTACCGACCCGACGACGCCTTCGAGGGTGAGGAGTCCGGACGCAGCGGCGACAGCGAGCGGAGATGGCTGGTCGACCCGCTCTGCGGGACGCTCAACTACGCCGCCCAGACCCCGCTCGCCGCGGTCAACGTCGCGCTCGTGACCCCGGACGGCATCCGGACGGCGGTCTCGGCGGACCCGATCAGCGAGGAGATCTTCTGGACCGACGGCGCCGACGCCTGGATCCGCAAGGGCGGCGGCGACACGGTCCTCACCCCGACCCCGCGCACCCGGCTCGTCGACATCCAGTGCGACGGCCCGCTCGACCGGCCGTTCGTCGGCGGGCAGCTCGTCGCCGACCCACGCCTACGAGCCCACTTCGGCCCGCGCGTGATGTCCTCCACCCTCGCGGTCGCCTGGGTCGCGGCCGGCCGGCGGGCGGCGTACGTCACCGACGGCCACCTCGAGGGCAGCGTCCATTTCACCGCCGGCATCGCGCTGTGCCAGGCCGCCGGCTGCGTCGTCACCGACCTCGACGGCGACCCGATCCACACCGGCCGCGGGATGATCGCCGCGGCCGACGCGGCCACCCACCAGCTGCTGCTGGATCTGGTCCGCCCGCACCTGGCGGCGGCGGACCCGGACCGGACGAGCCCAGCCTGAGCCGAGAGGCTCAGCGCTGCATCAGCGCGTCCATCGCGACCGCGAGGGCAGCGGCGACCCGGAAGTCGACACGCGGGTCCTGGACGGTGACCGTGTACTTGTCACGGAAGGCGAAGCGGCGCTCGATCGAGATCAGCGGCCGGCCCTCGGAGGACACGTAGTCGAAGTGGATCGGAAGGAAGTCGAGCTCGGTGAAGCGGCGCATGATGGCGACCACCTGGTTGCGCTCCTGCCCGGTTCCGGCGTAGCCGGGGCCCTCGACCTGGAACGTCGAGCGCAGCAGGCTCTTGCCGAAGTCCTTGCGGAAGAAGCCGAGCGCGGCACCGCTCGGGTCGGTGACGTCGTAGCCGGCGTTGAGGTCCATCACCGCCCGCGCCTTGAAGGCGAAGACGGCCTGCGACTTCGACTCGTCGGCGTAGAACGTGACCTGCTCCTTGAACGCCAGCCGCTTCTGCTGCGCGAAGGCGAGCACCTGCCCCTCCGAGCCGTCGGCGTTGGCAGCCTGGGCGACGTACTTGTTGGTGAAGGGCGTCACCTTCTGGCGGAGGAAGAAGCGGGGGACGTGGTAGGGCTGCTGCGTCATGCGCGCAACCTATCGGGCTCACCGCCGGCGCGCGACGAGATAGGCCTGCGGCGTCCGCTCCCAGTTCTCGGCGGAGCGCACCACGGTCGCGGTGACCTCGAAACCCGCCTCCTCGAGCAGGGCGCTGGTCGCCTCGACCGGGAGCCGGTAGCCGTCGAAGGTGACGTCGTGGCCGTAGGCGCCGATGTGGCGTACGTGCTCGTCGCCAACCTGGAACGCGGTCACGAACCGGCCGCCGCGGCGGGTGACCCGGGCGAGCTCGTCGATGACCTCGGGCCGGCGCGCGGGCGGGGTGTGGATGAGGGAGTACCACGCCAGCACCCCGGCGAGCTCACCGTCGCGGAGCGGGAGACGGGCCATGTCGCCGACCTCGAACCGGAGCGTCGGATGCCGCTCCATCGCCTGCGCGATCATCCCCGTCGACAGGTCGACCCCGAAGACGTCGAGCCCCCGCTCGGCCAGATAGGCCGTCACCCGGCCGGGCCCGCAGCCGATGTCGCCGACGAGCCCGCCGCCGTCCTTGCGTACGTAGGCGACGAACGTGTCGAGGACACCGGCGTCGAACGAGGTCTCCGTGACCGTCGGGTCGACGATCTCGGCGTACGCCTTGGAGACGGTGTCGTAGGCGGCCCGCGTCTCGGTGACGTCGTAGGGCTCCGTCACGGGCGTCCGCTCAAGAAGGCACCCGTCATCACCATCACCGACTCCGCGGCCGGGAAGGTCTGGCCGTGGCGCCAGAAACCGTGGATCTGGCCGACCGCACGGAAGGCGACCACCTCGACGCCGAGGTCGGCCAGCCGGAGCGCGAAGTCCTCGTTCTCGTCGGTGAGGATGTCGCCCTCGGCGCTGACGATCAGCGTCGGCGGCAGGCTGCGAAGCTCCTCGTCGGAGGCGAGGTAGGGGCCGAGGTCGGGGTTGCGGAGATCGGCCTCGGTCGAGGCGTACTGCTTCCAGTACCACGCCGCCTCCTCCTTCCAGCCGTCCTCCATCGCATAGCCCGGGGTGCTCATCGACGGGTCGAGGAACGGGTAGACCAGCACCATCGCGCCGAAGACGCCGGGGTTGCGCAGCGCCGCGACGAGGGCGAGGTTGCCGCCGGCGCTGTCGCCGTGGACGTACGCCGGCAGGGTGCTCAGCAGCGGGTCGTTGCCCAGCCACTTGACGACCGTGTCGACGTCGTCGGGCGCCGCCGGGTAGGGGTGCTCCGGAGGCCGGCGGTAGTCGACCGACAGCACCCGCAGCCCGCTCCGGTTGGCCAGCTTCCGACACGCTCCGTCGTGGACCTCGACGTCGTTGAAGACGAAGCCACCGCCGTGGAGGTGCACGATCACCCCCTCGCGTACGTCCTCGGGGGTGTAGAGCCGGCACTGGACCCCGTCGGCGTCGATCCCGGCGACCTCCGCGACCTCCTCCTTCGCCTCGGCCGCGGCCAGCTTGCGGGCCTGGTCGCGCTGAGCGGCGACCTCGACCTCCCACACCGGCGGCGAGGCCTCCTCGGCAGCGATGGCACGGCGGGCGGCAGGGAAGAGTCGAACCATGTCAGAAGATTCCCACACGAGTGGCCGTGGTGCATGCTGATGCGCATGACAGTGGCGGGGGTCATGGGGACCTCGATCTACATCATCGACCTGTTGATCAAGGTCATCGCTCTCGGTGTCGTGCCGAAGAACCGGCGGCCGGGGACCGCGATGGCGTGGCTGCTGGCGATCTTCATAGTCCCGGGGCTCGGCCTGGTGGCCTACCTGATGCTCGGGCAGACGCGGCTGGACCGGCGGCGTCACGAGCGGCAGCGGGCGCTCAACGACGAGGTGATGCGCTACGTACGCGGCCTGCCGAGGTCGCCGTACCCCGACTCGATCTCGCGGGTCGACGCGACCACGATGGAGCTCAACGAACGGCTCGGCTCGCTGCCCGCGTCGACCGGGAACAAGGTCGAGCTCATCGCCGACTACGGCGCCTCGATCGAGGCGATGACGGCGGCGGTGGACCGGGCCGAGACCTTCGTGCACGTGCAGTTCTACATCACCGCCTGCGACCACGTCACCGAGCCGTTCTTCGACGCCCTCGACCGCGCGGCCGCGCGTGGTGTGCGCGTACGCCTCCTCCTCGATCACCTGGGTTCGCGCGGCATTCCGGTCTGGCGTCAGCTGGTGAAACGCCTCAACGCCTCCGACATCGAATGGCACCCGCTGCTGCCGATCAACCCGCTGCGCGGCCAGATCCGCAGGCCGGACCTGCGCAACCATCGCAAGCTCCTGGTCGTCGACGGCCGGGTCGCCGTCACCGGGTCGCAGAACCTCATCGAGCCTGGCTACAACAAGCCCAAGAACCACAAGGCGGGCCGCGAGTGGGTGGAGCTGACCGCTCTGATCGAAGGTCCGCTGGTCTCGGCGCTCAACGTCATGTTCGCCAGCGACTGGGACACCGAGACCGGCGAGCTGCTGAGATCCGAGCTCGCCGTCTCCGCGTCGGTGGCGACGGCGGACTCGCGGGTCGGCGAGGTCACCGGCCAGATCGTGCCGAGCGGGCCGGGCATCGACGCCGAGAACAACCTGCGCGCCTTCACCTCGCTGATCTACGCGGCCAAGGAGCGGATCTCGATCACCAGCCCCTACTTCGTGCCCGACGAGTCGCTCCTCTACGCGGTGACGACCGCTGCCCGCCGCGGCGTCGCGGTGGAGCTGTTCGTCAGCGAGGGCAAGGACCAGTTCATGGTCTACCACGCCCAGCGTTCCTACTACGAGGCGCTGCTCCGGGCCGGCGTCCGGATCTACCTCTACCCCAAACCCGCCGTCCTGCACTCCAAGCACTTCAGCATCGACGACGAGGTCGCCGTGCTCGGCTCGAGCAACATGGACATGCGCTCCTTCGCCCTCAACTACGAGGTCTCGCTGATGCTCTTCGACGGCGACCCGGTGGCTCAGATGCGGAAGGTCGAGGACAGCTACCGGGAGATCTCCCGCGAGTTGATGCTCGAGGAGTGGCTCGTGCGGCCGAAGGTCGCGGCGTACGTCGACAACGTGCTGCGCCTCACCGCCGCTCTCCAGTGACGGCCGGGGAAGAATTCCCGGGCGGTCTCGGCGGAGGCTCCCTAGACTCCGGCCGTGGACCTCCGAGCACGCGGCGCCACGCTCGCGATCGTGACCCTGCTGGCGGGCGGCTGTGCGGAGCTTCCTTCCGCGGCCCCGTCGCACCCGCCGTACGAACCGACGAATGCCGACTATGCCGCGATCGAGGTCCTGCTCGCCGACCGCGCTACCGCAGCGCTGGCGGGCGACGAGACAGCGTTCCTGGCCACGGTCGATGCCCGCGACCAGAAGCTCCTCGACCAGCAGCAGACGATCTTCGCGAACATGCAGCAGATCCCGATGAAGTCGCTCGCCTACGAGGTGAAGACCATCGATCGCACCCCGGACGAGGTCCGCAACGACGGCGTCCTCTTCGCCCCCGTGATCGCCGAGGTGTCACGGATCGAGGAGGCGCAGCGAGCACAGGTCTCCAACGCGACCGACATGACCTTCGTACGTCACGAAGGCAGCTGGGTGATCGGACGCGACCGTGCCGCACCCGAGGACCGCTACAGCCGGCCGTGGTTCGGCGGGCCGGTCTCGGCCGCGACCGGACGGTCGGTCGTCGTGGTCACCGAGCGCGACGGGCCGACCAGTGCCGCCGAGCTGTTGGACCGGGTCGACACCGCCCGCGCCGACATCAAGGCGGCCCTCGCCTCCGTCTGGACCGGCGAGAAGAACGAGACGCCGCTGCTCGTCGACGCGACCTACAACGGCCAGCCGCCCGCGGACAGCTTCAGCGACGACAACGGCGCCGCCGCGGTGACCTACTGGGTCGACGCGATCGGGCCCATGTCAGGTTTCGCCGGAGCCGTCGTCAAGGACAACCCGGTCGCGAACAACCGGCTGGCGACCGACGAACACACGCTTCGTCACGAGCTGACCCATGTCTACGGCCCGGCCGTGGTGCCGACCTGGGTGAGCGAGGGGCTCGCCGAGTATCTCGCGGGCTGCAAGGCCAACATCTGTGGCGAGGACGAGCAGCGCGACGTCCTGTTGGAGCACGAGCGAGCCATTCCGTACGACGTCGAGTGGGGCGACGAAGGGTCGATCGACTACGCCATCTCCCATGCGGCGGTCTCGTGGCTGATCGACGAGAACGGTGGCCTCGAGAAGTTCATCGCGTTCTGCAACGACTTCTATCTCCACCTGCCGAGCAGCTCCGGGGACCTTCACGACGGCACCGGCAAGGCTCTGAAGGCGTCGTACGGCCTCTCCGAGAAGCAGCTGATCAACGGCACCTGGTCGTGGCTCGAGGATCTTCCTGTGAACTGACCCGAACCCATCCCTCACCGAAAGTGCTCCGAACCCAGAAGCGTGAACTCTCGACTCATCGCCGCACTCGCGCTGCTCTGCCTCGTCGTTGCCGGATGTGGCAGCGCCGGCACGGACGCCGCCGACACCGCAGCCCCGCCGGACTCCTCGATGTCTGCGAGCATGTCGGCGAGCAGCGCGGCCGAGACGCCTATGGACGAATCCGCCTGCGCGGGTCGCTACGTCGACTACTCCGAGACGGCCGTCGCCGAGGAGTGCTACACCGACACGATCCTCTTCTTCCACGCATCGTGGTGCCCGGAGTGCCGTGCGTTCGAGAAGGCGATCGAGAGCGGGACCGTGCCGAAGAAGGCCCAGATCCTGAAGGTCGACTACGACTCGGACACGGACCTGCGGAAGAAGTACGAGGTGACCATCCAGTCCACCTTCGTACGCGTCGATGCGACCGGCGAGCGGGTCAAGCTGTGGTCGGGCTACGGCCAGGACAAGTCGGTCGACGCCATCCTCGAGAACACCCAGTGACGCTGCTGCTCGCGTCGTTCCTCGCCGGCGCGCTCTCGGTGCTCGCGCCGTGCGTGGTGGCCTTCGTGCCGGCCATGTTCTCCCGCGGGACCGGCGAGCGCCGGCCGTGGGTGGCGGTGGCCGCGCTCGGCGTCTCCGTCATCGTGTTCAGCGTCGCGCTCAAGTCCACGACCCTGCTGATCGACGTCCCGCCCCGGTTCTGGAGCGTCGTCTCCGGCGTGATCGTGGCGCTCTTCGGCGTCGTGATGGTCTGGCCACGGCTGTGGGACGCGGTGGCGTTCCGGCTCGGGCGCGGATCGCGCGCCCAGGAACGCCTGGCCCGGGCGAACACCCGTCGCGGGCTCGGTGGTGACGTCCTCTTGGGCGCGAGCATGGGCCCGGTCTTCAGCGCCTGCAGCCCGACGTACGCCCTGATCGTGGCCGCCATCCTCCCCGCCGAGCCGTTGCGCGGACTCGGCTACCTGGTCGCGTACGTCGCCGGCCTGACGCTCCTGCTCGCCGCGGTCATGGTGGGTGGGCGGGCGCTGATCGCCCGGCTCGGCTGGGCGATCGATCCCGAGGGCGCCTTCCACAAGGTGCTCGGCGTCGTGCTGTTGCTGATCGGCGTCGCGATCGCGACCGGACTCGACAAGGCCCTGCTCACCGTGCTGGTGGAGCAGGGCCTCTTCGACTGGCAGATCGGCCTGGAGGGCCGCCTCAGCACCTCACCATCGACTCAGCTGCCGTGGGTATAGAAGTCGGCCAAACGCTGGATGGCAACCGCCTTGGTCATCGCACGCACCTCTGACTCAGGGATGTGCGCCTCCTGGATGAGAACACGGAGCACACCCAAGGGGATCGCCTCCCGCGGCTCGGGCATCTGACTGCGCGACGGCAGCGTCTTGTCCTCGACACACGCCCAGAACTCCTCGGCCGTGACTTCCAGCTGGTCCTTGAGGATGTGGCCCCACATGCTCGGCCCGTAGTCGCTGCGGTCGACCGGATGGCTGATGCGCGTGTAGAGGATCCGCGCATCTGGCAGCGCGAACTCGTAGTTCACGTGGTGGGTGCCGCGCTTGCCCGTGGCACGGCGCCGCTCGATCCATCCCTCGGTGAGGCAGAAAGTCTGATGGTCGACCCTGGTCGCCGGGCCTCTGCGCTCGGTCATGTTCAGGTCAGCAGCCACTCGCGCAACTGCTCGTCGGATGCCAGTCCGACGATCTGCACCAGGCCCCAGTTGTCGGCGTGGTTCGGCGCGGAGTGGAGTCGGTCCACCCAGTCCTCGGCGTAGTCGCGAAGGGCCTCGATCATCTCCTCGACCGCCTCGTCGAGGGTGACGCCATCCGCGGCGACCGGCAGGCCGGGGATGAAGATCGACCACAGATCGTTCTCCGCAACCGCGACCGCACCCGATGGATGGACCTTGATCAGGAAGTAGACCAGCCGATCCGCGTCCACCGCAGCCACCCGCCGCGAACCCCGCGCGACCGTTGCCGGGCGACCCACGTCTGCAGCGTCGAGGATGTCCTTGAAGTGCTCTCGCGCCTCGCGCGCGCTGCGGTAGTCCACTGACGCCGCCATCGCGACTCCTTCCGGTCCGTGTGTACGCAGTGTACACGCAGATCGTCTTCTGTGTCGGTCACGCTTCGGCGCCGGTGAAGGAGTGACCCTTGAGAACAGGTACGAGCAAGGACGTATCGAGCTGGGAAGCCACGAGCACATCCTCTGCGAAGCCCTTGGCGACCAACTCTCGACCGCTGGCGCAGGCGTGGAGTGCGTCCGGGAGGTCGGCGGCACGGAACGCGACGCGCGCCACGGCCGCCTCGGGTGAGAGATCATCCGGGGCGAGAGCGTCAAGGACCGCTCCGGCGCCCCAGAGGTCCTCGACCGCCGGCCGAAGAGTTCCGTCCGGCCAGCGCTCCCCCGACGCGATGAAGCCGATGGTCGCGCCGGCCGCCACGTGCGGGGCGAGCCAGCCGGCGACCGCGGTGCGGTTGCGGAGCGAGGCCCCGACGACCGTGGCACCGCCCTCCGCGAGAAGGCTGCTGATCGTCGAGCCGTTGGGCGAGGGCAACACGAGCCGCCGGACGCCATCAGCATCCCGCAGCGACGCCGGCGAGAGCGAAGGCCGCCCCGGCGCCGCGTCCTGACGCTGAACCGCAAGAACGGCGTCCTGCTCGCGCGCGTACGCCTCCGCCCGATCATCGCGCCACTCGAACGGAAACACCTCGATCCCACGCTCGACCGCGACCGTCAACGTCGTGGTGAACGAGAGCACGTCCACCACGACGGCGATGTCCACGGGCCCGATCGCCTCGGCGCCCACCGGCCCCCACTCGAACCGGACCTGATGAGCGCGCTGACGATGTTCCGTGTCGAAGGTGGCCACGCGCAGAGGTTAGTGAACGGCGGCGCTCGCGGATCGGCGTACAGGTTCGGGGTCGATGCGACGGCGGGCGGATGCTGACCGAGTTACCTCGGTGAGCATCGACTGCCTTCGTGGAGTTCCACGAAGACAGTGAGCCCCGGCCGAGTTACCTCGGTGAACATCCGCCCACCCGACCGAGTTACCTCGGTCAAGCACCCACGATCAGCCGAGCACGGAGGCGATCTGAGGGGCGACCTCGCGCAGGGCACGCCCACGGTGGGAGATCGCGTCCTTCTCCTCGATCGACAGCTCCGCAGACGTACGTCCGTCCTCGGTGTCGACGGCCACGAACAGGACGTCGTAGCCGAAGCCGCCGGAGCCACGGATCTCACGAAGGACGCGGCCGTCCATGCGGCCTTCGACGACCAGCTCACCGCCGGACCAGACGAAGGCGATCGCGCAGGCGAAGTGGGCGCCGCGGCGTTCGTCGGGGACGTCGGAGAGCTGAGCCAGGAGCAGCGCGTTGTTGCGCTCGTCCGACTTGGGCGGGCCACCCCAGCGTGCCGAGAGCACCCCGGGCATCCCGTTGAGCGCGTCGACGCAGAGGCCCGAGTCGTCGGCGACGGTCGGCAGGCCGGTGGCCTTGAAACCGGCCCTGGCCTTGATCAGCGCATTGCCCTCGAAGTCAGGCGCGTCCTCTACCGGCTCGTCGTAGTGGGTGACGTCGTCGAGGCCGACGACCGTGACCCCGGGCACCAGCGGCGAGAGGATGCGGAACATCTCCTCGAGCTTCTTGGCGTTGCGGGAGGCGACGTGGATCCTCAACTCAGCCGGCAAGTGCGGCCTCCTGCAGCTTGGTCAGGTCGGCGCAGCCCTTCTCGCCCAGCGCCAGCAGGGCGTCGAGCTCGGCGCGATCGAAGGCGACGCCCTCGGCGGTGCCCTGCACCTCGACGAACTTGCCCTCGCCGGTCATCACGATGTTCATGTCGGTCTCGGCGCGCACGTCCTCCTCGTAGGGGAGGTCGAGGCGCGGGACGCCGTCGATGATCCCGACCGAGATCGCCGCGACCGAGCCGGTCAGCGCCTTCGGGACACCCAGCGAGGCGACCGCGTCGGCCAGCGCGATGTAGGCGCCGGTGATGGCGGCCGTGCGCGTCCCGCCGTCGGCCTGCAGCACGTCGCAGTCGATGTTGATGGTGTTCTCGCCGAGCGCCTTGTAGTCGATGACGGCGCGCAGCGAGCGCCCGACCAGCCGGGAGATCTCGTGCGTACGTCCGCCGATCCTGCCCTTCACCGACTCACGCGAGGAGCGCTCGTGGGTGGAGGCGGGGAGCATGGCGTACTCCGCCGTCACCCAGCCCAGCCCGGAGCCCTTGCGCCAGCGCGGCACGCCCTCGGAGGCCGAGGCGGCGCACAGGACCCGGGTCTTGCCGAACTCGATGAGGACGGAACCGGCCGCGTGGTCGAGCCAGTTGCGGGTGATCTTGATGGGGCGCAGCTCGTCGTCGGCGCGCCCGTCAGCTCGTGTGGTCACGGCACCACCCTATGCAACGCTCTCCCGTGCCCACGCCCGGCGTACGACCCACGGCCCCAGATCGCGCGCCCGGCGCCCCATCCACGGCACGCCCTCGCCGGCCATCCAGGCCAGGTCCTGCCGCCAGGTGGTCGGCAGCCCACCGGCCGGCTCCAGCGAAGGAGGCTCAAAGGTGAAGCCGTACGTCACCAGCTGCTCGCCGAACGCACGAGCCATCCTCCGGTGGCCGAGCTCGGAGGGATGCAGCCGGTCGGCGGCCCAGAACCTCCGCTCCTCCAGGTCGGGAACCGCACCCAGGTCCAGCCGCAGACCCCCGTAGGTGGCATGCACCTCGTCCCAGATGGTGTTGAGATCGGCGGTGCGCCGCTGGATCGACCGCTTCATCCAACCCGGCATCGGCCACATCACCGAGTGGTCGTGGAAACGCGCGGTCAGCAGCAGCGCGCCCTGGCTTGAGAGCGCGTCGGCGCAGGTCATCAGGTCGTCCCGGATCCTGGCGACGTCCCAGGCGGAGCGCATCACGTCGTTGACCCCGACGATCAGCGAGGCCACGTCGGGCCGGTGCGCCACCGCGTCGGCGAGCTGCTGCTCGACCACCACGGTCGAGGTCGCGCCGATCACCGCGGTGTTGCAGAAGGAGATGTCGTACGTCTGTCCCAGAGCCTCAGCCAGGAGCCGGGCCCATCCTCGCCAACCTCCGATGACCGGGTCGCCGAGCCCAACGGTGGCGCTGTCGCCCAGCGCCGCGTAACGCAGGTAGGTGCCCACGTCTGACAACGGTGACGGGGGTGGGTGCCGAAGCACCCACCCCCGCGTGTCGTGTCGCGAACAGTCCGATGAACTACTTCAGCTCGGACTTGAGGACCCGCATGGTGCCGAGCACCAGCGGCAGGCCGACCCACAGCGCGATCGAGGTGGCCAGTCTGAGGATCCCGAGCGCCCCGTCCTCGACGGTGACTCCGGCCGCCTCCATCTCGTTCCCCGCGATGAACGGCATCATCGCGACCTGCATCGAGATCCACGGGAAGACGTTCTGGGCCCAGTCGAAGATGAAGTAGAGGGCGCTGAAGACGGATGCCTCCAGGATCAGCGTGTAGCCGTAGTAGATGACCAGAGCGGCCGGGGTGTTGAGCAGCAGCATCGCGAACCCGAAGCCCATGAGCAGGTAGAGGATCTGCGTCGCCAGGGTCCAGGCGAGCGCCTCACCGGTGACGTTCCAGCTCGGGTCCGAGCCGGCGATCGCAGCTCCCGCCACCGTGCCGATCGCCCCGATGCCGACTGCGATGGCCATCGTCACGATGCCGAGGACGAAGACCGCGAGGAGCTTCGCGAAGACGACCTTGAGCCGGCTGGGCTCGAGGGTGAAGGTGACCATGTGGGTGCGCTGGCCCCACTCCTGAGTCACGATCATGATCGCCAGCACGGGCACCAGCAGCGACACCGGGAACGAGAGAGCGCTCATCCAGGTCGATGCGTCCAGCGCGGACATGTCGGACAGGGCTGTGACGAGCAGGATGATGCCGGCGACCAGGGCGATCAGCCCACCGGTGATCATCAGCATGACCCGTCCGGCGCGGGTGTCGGTCATCTTGCGCCACTCGACCAGCACGAGACGGCCGAACGGCACCTTGGTGGCCGTCGGCAACGGGGTCGACGGCGCTACGGACACGGCGCTCATGCGGAGGCTCCTTCGGCGTGGATCTGGGCGACGTTCTCGCGCTGGGTCTCGGCGGTGAGCTGGAGGAAGATGTCCTCGAGGCCGGCGCCGCCGTCACGCAGGTCGGTGAGCACGACGCTCGCCTCCAGAGCCGCCTTGCCGACCTCGGCAGGTGCGGCGGAGACGCGCATGCCGGTGCCGATCGGCTCGACGCTGTAGCCCTTGGCCTTGAGCGCGACGGTGAGCGCCTCGTTGTCCAGGGCGGTGACCAGCGACTGGCCGACGGTGCCCTGGCTGGAGAGGATCTCGTCCTTGGTGCCCTCGGCCACGATGCGGCCGTTGCCGATGAGGATCAGCTCGTCGGCGATCTGCTCGACCTCGTGCAGCAGGTGCGAGGAGAGCAGGACGGTGCCGCCGCGGTCGGCGTACTCCTTCAGCAGGCCACGCATCCAGCGGATACCGGCCGGGTCGAGGCCGTTGGCCGGCTCGTCCAGGATCAGCACCTTGGGGTCACCGATCAGCGCATGCGCGATGCCGAGACGCTGCTTCATGCCCAGGGAGTAGTTCTTGATCCGGCGCTTGGCCTCCGACGGCGTCAGCGAGACCAGCTCGAGCATCTCGTCGACGCGCGACTTGGGCAGGCCCATCGTCATCGCGGCGAGAGTGAGCACCTCGCGGCCGGTGCGGCCGTCGTGCTGGGCACTGGCGTCGAGCAGGACGCCGACGTGGCGGCCCGGGTTGGGAAGGTCGGCATAGAGGCTGCCGTTGATCGTTGCCCGACCCCTGGTGGGGTTGGTCAGTCCGACCATGATGCGCATGGAGGTCGACTTGCCCGCGCCGTTCGGGCCGAGGAAGCCGGTGACTTTGCCGGCCTCGGCGGTGAACGACACGTCGTCGACCGCGGTGAAGGTCCCATAGACCCTCGTCAGTCCTTCGACTTTGATCATGACGTACATCCTGCCGTGCATCCGGCGCAGACTGCATCGGACATACGGATGACCCGCAACCCGACAAAAGTATGGGGGCGGGCGCGACCGCGGGATCCTGTGTCCCTGACCTCGGTTGACTAGCGTGTACGCCGTGCAGCAACCGTCACCCGAGGACTATCAGCCACGCCTGAGCCTGTGGGGACACGTGTGGCGGTATCTCCTTGCGCTGGCGATCAGCGCCGTCGGGTTGATCTCCAGCACCGACGGATGGCCGCAGTGGCGCTTCGCGCTCGATCTGGGCCTGGGCATCCTCTCCTTGGTCCTCGTCTTCTGGCGCCGCCGCTGGCCGGTGGCCATCGCCACCTTCGCCACAGCTGCCGGAGCGGTCTCGATCCTCTCCGCCGGGGCGTCCACCCTCGCGCTGGTCTCGCTGGCGACCCGGCGTCGCTGGCGCGAGATCATCCCGATCTCTCTGCTCAGCTGCGCCGCGGGCGTGTTCTGGTTCGCGGTGATGGAGACCACCACGGCGGAGGAGATCCCAGGTATCCCGTTGTGGGGCTTCAACCTCGGCGTCAACGTCGTGATCGTCGCCGCGATGGTCGCCTGGGGCATGTACATCGGCTCCCGGCGCGAGTTGATCGCCACCCTCCGGCTCCGCGCCGAGACCGCCGAGGCCGAGCAGGCGCTGCGCGTCTCCCAGGCCCGCGAGACCGAGCGCCGGCGGATCGCCCGCGAGATGCACGACGTGCTCGCCCATCGCATCTCCCACATCTCCATGCAGGCCGGCGCGCTCGCCTACCGCGAGGACCTCTCCGCCGACCAGGTCCGGGGCGAGGTCGGCGCCATCCGCGAGGGCGCCCACCGGGCGCTCGACGACCTCCGGACGGTCCTCGGAGTGCTGCGGGGCAACGGCGAGGGCCCCGAGACTGCGCCCCAGCCGACGTACGCCGACATCGGCCGCCTCGTCGAGGAGGCCCGCGCGGGCGGCATGAACATCACCTTCGAGGACGACGTCGAGGGCTCGCCGCCCGAGGCGGTCGGGCGGTCGACCTACCGGGTCGTGCAGGAGGGCATCACCAACGCCCGCAAGCATGCGCCCGGGGCGGCCCTGCAGGTGTCCCTGCAGGGCTCGGAGGAGCACGGGATCGACGTGCTGCTGCGCAACCGGCTCGGCTTCGACTCCAACACACCCGGCGCCGGGCTGGGCCTGATCGGGCTCACCGAGCGCGTCGATCTCGCGGGCGGACGGCTCGCGCACCGTACGGAAAAGGATGTCTTCATTCTCGAAGCATGGCTACCGTGGGGCCAGTGAGCAGCCCAGGGACCAGCCCAGAGACTCCGGTCAAGATCAAGGTGGGGATCGTCGACGACGACCCGCTGGTGCGTTCGGCCCTCGGGCTGATGCTCGGCGGTCAGGCCGACATCGAGGTCGTCGGTGAGGCCACCGATGGCCAGGAGGCACTTGCTCTGGTGCGTACGTCCGCCCCCGACGTCGTGCTGATGGACATCCGGATGCCCCGGATCAACGGGCTCGAAGCCACCCGCAGGGTGCTGACCGAGGCAAAGTCGCCGCGAGTGATCGTGCTGACCACCTTCGGTGCCGACGAGTACGTCGTCGACGCCCTCGCCGCCGGCGCCGACGGGTTCCTGCTCAAGGACACGCCCCCGCCCGAGATCGTCGCGGCGATCCGCGCGGTCGCCTCGGGCGAGCCGATCCTCTCCCCCAAGGCCACCCGCACCCTGATCACCCGGCTCCGGGCCGAGCCGACCGGCGACCGCGCCGCCGCCGCCAACCGCCGTCTCGAGGCGCTCACCGAGCGCGAGCACGAGGTCGCCCTCGCGGTCGGTCGCGGGCTGAGCAACGCCGAGATCGCCAAGGAGCTCTACCTCTCGATCCCCACCGTCAAGGCGCACGTGTCTCGCTTGTTCGACAAGCTCGGCGCCACCAACCGGGTGCAGATCGCGATCACCGTCCACGACGCCGGGCTGGTCTGACGTCACCCGCCGGTCGAGCCGCCGGAGCCGCTAGGCGGAGGCGTGTCGAGACCAACACAGTCCCCCTCGCGCTCGACCAGACCGTGTTGGTCTCGACACGCTCGCTTCGCTCGCGCCTCGACCAGCGGGGGACTCAGACGTCGTACACAGCTCCCGTGGCCGCCAGCTCGGTCGGCCCGTCGTACGCCGAGCGCGCCTCGCGGAGGGCGTCGGCGGAGTCGTGCCAGGGCGGGACGTGGGTGACGACGAGCTTCTTCACATGCGCCTTGGTGGCGTACTCGCCCGCGTGGACGCCGGTGATGTGCACGCCGGGCGGGTTGTCGACGCCGTCGCGGAAGGCGGCCTCGCAGACGAACAGGTCGGCGTCGGTGGCGATGTCGAGCAGCGCCTCGGTCTCGGCGGTGTCGCCGCTGTAGGCGATGACCTTGCCGTGCGCCTCGATCCGGAGCCCGTACGCATCGACCGGATGCTCCACGGCCGTCGGAATGATCCGAAAAGGACCGAGATTGATCGGCCCGGTGTAGGTCGAGAACGCGAACTCCTCGCGCATCCCGGGACGCTTGGGCAGGTCGTAGGCCTTCGCCAGGCGCCGGCCCGTGCCCTTGGGGCCGTAGACGGGGATCGGCGGCTGCGGGCCGGTCGGGTGCCACTTGCGGAGCACATAGTAGGAGGTCATGTCGACGCAGTGGTCGGCGTGCAGGTGCGAGAGCAGGACCGCGTCGATCAGCAGCGGGTCGATGTAGCGCTGCAAGACCCCGAGCGCGCCGTTGCCCATGTCGAGCACGATCCGCCAGGTCCGCCCCGTCGAGTCGTCGGCCTCGACGAGATAGCAGGAGGCAGGACTGTCGGGCCCGGGATAGGAGCCCGAGCATCCGATGACGGTCAGCCGCATCCCGGAGGTCATCCCATCCCTCCGGCGAACTGCTGGGCGGCGGCGAGCTCCGGACCGAGGAACCGGGCGCCGATCGCCTTGAACTCGGCGGGGTTGCCGGTCGTCAGGAACGTGTAGGTCGGCTCCCCGCCCTCACGCATCAGGTCGTGCTCGGCCAGGACGCGGTAGACGTCCTTCGCCGACTCCTCGGCACTGCTGACCAGCGTCACGTTGTCGCCCATCACATAGGAGATCACACCAGTCAGGAGCGGGTAGTGGGTGCACCCGAGGATCAGCGTGTCGACCCCGGCGCTGGTCAGCGGGTCCAGATATTCGTGGGCGGCGGCCAGGAGCTCGTCGCCGCCGGTGATGCCGGCCTCGACGAACGGGACGAACCGGGGGCACGCCCGGGTGTGCAGGGAGACGTGGGGAGCCGCGGCGAAGGCGTCGTCGTAGGCCATCGACTCGGCCGTCGCACGGGTGCAGATGACCCCGATTCGGCCGGTGCGGGACGCGGCGACGGCGCGGCGGGTCGCCGGCAGGATGACCTCGACGACGGGCAACGGCCGGTAGCGCTCCCGGGCATCGCGCAGCATCGCGGCCGAGGCCGAGTTGCACGCGATGACCAGCGCCTTCACGCCCTGCGCGACGAGATGGTCGAGGCACTCCAGGGCATACTCGCGCACCTCGGCGATCGGCTTGGGGCCGTAGGGGGCGCGGGCGGTGTCGCCGACGTACAGGATCGACTCGTGGGCGAGCTGGTCGATCACCGAGCGTGCCACGGTGAGACCGCCGAACCCCGAGTCGAAGATCCCGATCGGGGCGTCGCGATCGGGCTGGGCTGGGCCCAGGGACGAGGTCGAACCCAGTGACGAGACGGACTGCACGATCGTCAAGGCTAGGCCCAAACACCGCCTCTTCGCAGTGCCGGGGGTCACTCGAGACATACCCGAGATCCATCTCACGTTCATGTGCGGCGCGCGAAACTGTTGTTAACGTCCGGTTATGACGATTTCGGGACGGTCGCTGGTGCTGGTGGTCATGATCGCCCTGCTGGGCATCACGTTCGCGGTCGTCGAGCTGCCCGGGCGGCCCGCGCAGGCGGCGACGGCGAAGCGGGTGCTGGCGATCTCCGTCGACGGTCTCAGCGTGACCGCGATCGACAGGCTGGGCCCGAAGAACCTGCCCAACCTCTACCGGCTGATGCGTGGTGGCGCCTCGACCCGCGAGGCGCGCAGCGAGTACGAGCAGAACGTCACCCTGCCCAACCACACCTCGATGGTCACCAGCCGCCGGATCACCCGGTCCGCCCACGGCCACGGGGTCACCTGGAACACCGACCGGTCGTGGATGACGGTGCAGGAGGCCGCCGGACATCCGGTCTCGTCGGTCTTCAGCCAGGTCGAGCGGACCGGCCGGAGCAGCGCCCTGTTCGCCTCGAAGTCGAAGTTCGGCCTCTTCGACCGCTCCTGGCCCTCGATCGACCGGTTCGTGGTCGACGGCGACGCCGACCTGGTCAACCGGGCAGCGCGCGACCTGGCGGACAAGAAGCGCGCCTTCACCTTCGTCCACCTCGGCTCCCCCGACCACTACGGCCACCGCGACGGCGGGATGAGCGCGGCCTACCGGACCTCGCTGATCCGCACCGACGCCCGCATCGGCAGGCTGCTGAAGACGATCGACTCCTCGGCCACGCTGAAGCGGTCGACGTACGTCATCCTCACCGCCGACCACGGCTTCAAGGCCGGCGCCAAGGACCACAGCGCCCACCTCTACGCGAACTACCGGATCCCGTTCGTCGTGTGGGGTCCCGGGGTCGCTCGCGGCGCCTCGCTCTACCGCCTCAACCCGGACTTCCGGGCGCCGGGGACGAGCCGGCCGACGTACGCCGGCAGGCAGCCGATCCGCAACGGCGACCTCGGCAACCTGGCCCTCGACCTGCTCGGCCTGGGGCCCATCCCTGGCAGCACATTGAACTCAACCCAGTCGCTAGACATTCGCTGAGCGTTCGCCCGGGGCACCATCGGGTTCACTTAGGGTGTGCCGGTGCGTCGCCTCTTCCCTCTCCTCTCCGTCGGGATCTTCCTCGTCGTCGTGCTCGTCGTGGCCCTCACCGCGCTGCCCGACCGGGACGGCGGCGGTGGCGACAGTGGCGGTGGTGGCGGCGCCGACGGTGGCGGTCGACCGGAACGCGAGGCCACCCAGGTCGACCGGAAGGTGCTCGCGATCTCGATCGACGGGCTCAACCCGGATGCGTTGACGAAGCTGGGGCCCGCGAAGACGCCCAACATCCACCGGCTGATCGACGAGGGCGCCTCGACGCTCAACGCCCGCACCGCCTACGAGAAGAACATCACCCTGCCCAACCACACCGGCATGGTCACCAGCGACCCGATCGACGCCGACGAGGGCGGCCACGGGGTGACCTGGAACGTCGGCGACCCGACCAGGTCGATCGATCCCGACGAGGACTCGGTCTTCACCGTCGCCCACGAGGCCGGGCTCAGCACCGGGGTCTTCGTGACGAAGCAGAAGTTCGAGCTGTGGCAGCGGACCTGGGAGGACGACATCGACCTCTACGTGCCGATCGACGACCACGACGAGCTCGTCCCGGAGGCCGCCGAGGACCTCGCCGATGAGCAGCGCGACCTCACCTTCGTACATCTGTCCCTGCCCGACGTCGCCGGTCACGAGTTCGGCGGGATGTCGCCGGAGTATCTGGATGCCGTCGAGGAGTCGGACGCCCAGGTCGGCGAGTTCCTCGACGTCGTCGACGCCGATCCCGGGCTGGCGAAGGAGCTCGACGTCATCCTCACCGCCGACCACGGCTTCAAGCCGGGCATCACCAACCACTCCGAGAAGGTCTACGAGAACTACCGGATCCCCTTCATCGTGTGGGGCCCGGACGCCGGCGCGGGCACGGACCTCTACGAGCTCAACGCCGACGACTACCGCGACCCCGGCAAGGGCCGACCCGACTACGAAGGCCCTCAGCCCATACGCAACGCCGACCTCGGCAACCTGGCCCTGGATCTCCTCGGCCTCGGTCCCATCGAGACCAGCGACATCGGCAAGGACCAGACGCTCGACGTCACATGACGTTGTCGTAACCGTCCACGAGCACACACGCCCCTGAGGTACGTTTCGAACGTAACCTCCCCAAGGAGCGTGCGATGTCAGTCACCCGGATGGCTCGGGCAGCTTTACGCAGAGATCGTCGTGTCCGGAGGGTCACGATCATCGGCGCCGGCATCGGCGGCCTGACCCTCGCCGTCGAGCTGCGCCGCCGGGGTGTGGAGGTCGAGGTGTACGAGGCCGCGACCGATCCGCACCCGTCCGGCGACGCCGTGCTGCTGCCGGCCAACGCGACCAGACTCCTGGAGCGCATCGGGCTCGAGCCGGGCCTCGGTGAGGCGGCGGCCACCGTCGACGGCCTGGTCTGGCGCGACGGCCACACCGGCGCCGCGATCGGCCGGGTGCTCTCCGCCGCGGAGTATGCGGACCGCGCCGGGGCGCCCTGCTACGGCATCGGTCATGCCGACCTGCGTGCGCTCCTGAGCCGGGTCTTCGGCACCGACGGGCTCCACCTCGGCCACCCTCTGGTCGAGCTCACCGACTCCGGCGACGGACCCGTGACCCTGGAGTTCGCCGGCGGCGGGTCGGTCGAGGCCGACCTTGTCATCGGCGCCGACGGGCCCGGATCGATGCTGCGCGAGCACGTCGTCGGCTACGACGACGCGCAGTTCTCCGGCTGCATCGCCTGGCGCGGGATCGTCCCGCGATCGCGGCTCACCCTGCTCCCCGATCCCGACCGCGTGCAGCTGTGGACGGGAGCCGACGGCCATCTGATGCATCATCCGGTCGGCAACGGCGACCACGCGTTCTGGCTGGTCAAGCGGCAGCTCGGACCCTGGGCACCGGACTCGTGGTCCTGGCCGGCCGACCCCGACGAGCACGTGCACGCGTACGCCGGCTGGCATCCGGCCGTGGTCCAGATGATCTCCGCGGCACCATGCTCGGAGCACTGGGCCCTCTTCCACCGGCCGCCCCTGGCCACCTGGTCGCGCGGCCGCGTCACGTTGCTCGGCGACGCCGCTCACCTGATGGCGCCCCACCACGGCCAGGGTGCCGCCCAGGCGATCGAGGACGCGATCGTCCTGGCCGAGTGCCTCGCCACCGACGACGACACCGGCCGCGCCCGCGCGACCTACGAGGTACGCCGCCGCGACCGCACCCGCCGGCTCCAGATCGCCTCGCTGGCCGCCGCCGACGTCCTCCACCTCCCCGACGGTCCCCGCGCTCAGGCCCGCAACAAACGGCTCGGGTCACCCGATGCGTACGACCGCCATCTCGCCTGGATCCACGAGCACGACGCCGCCCTCCCGTAACCCCGGAGCCCGCTGCCGCGTTGCTCAGATGTGAGAGCCTTCCTCGGACGCCAGGGCTTCATGGCGCTCGGCATCTGGGCGATGTACGCATCGGCCATCGCCGTAGCGCTGGTCCAGCTCGGCTCCACCCCCGAGGCCGACCGTCCTCTCGCCCCCGGCAGCCCCGCCGCCCTGATCCAGCAGCACGACTGCTGGAGCGCCAAGGCCCCGCGCGACATGACCGGCCGGCTCCCCGCCCACGCCATCGTCGCCACCGGCCCCGCCCCGCGCTACGTCGACGCCCACCTCACCGGCAAGGCCCTCGACCAGGTCTTCACCGGCGAGGACCACGGCCTCGTCGTCTACGCCTTCTGCCGCTGACGCCAGCCACCGCTGGTCGAGTCGTGTCGAGACCAACACGGTCCCCAAGGCGCGGTCGAACGGGCCGTGTTGGTCTCGACACGCTCGTTGGCACGAGGGTCTGAACGAAGTGGCCCTCGACCAACGGATGGCTCCCGCTGGTCGAGCCGCCGGAGCCGCTAGGCGGAGGCGTGTCGAGACCAACACGGTCACCTACGGCGACCGTTTGCCGCGGCGGCGAGCCAGGTCGTGCAGTCGATCGAGGTCCCCGGCTATCAGTGCCTCGCGTTTGGCCCGGCTCCACCCTTGGACCTGTTTCTCACGTTCGTAGGCACCGAAGATCGTCTGATGCTCTTCGGCGTACGCCAGGGTCACCGGCAGGCGTCGGACAGTGAACTCGGCACCGAGGCCAGCGTTGTGCTCGGCGATGCGTCTCTCCAGGTCGTGGGTGCTTCCGACGTAGAGCATGTGATCGCGGCAGCGGAGTATGTACATGTAAGGCATGACGCGATTCTGGGCGCGACCACCGACAGTTTTCGCGGCAGGTGACCGTGTTGGTCTCGACACGCTCGCTGGCGCTCGCGGCTCGACCAGCGGGTCGGTCAGGCCCAGAGCTGGCCCTCGAGGCCTTCCTCGGCCTCGTCGATGGTGCCTTCGTACGCCCCGGTGGAGAGGTATTTCCAGCCACCGTCGGCGACGACGAAGGCGATGTCGGCCTTCTCGCCGGCCTTGAGGGACTTGGCGGCCTGGGCGAGGGCGGCGTGGAGGATGGCGCCGGTGGAGATGCCGGCGAAGATGCCTTCCAGCTCCAACAGCTCGCGCACCCGGCGGACGGCGTCGCGCGGACCCACCGAGAAGCGGGCGTCGATCAGGGAGGCGTCGTAGAGCTCGGGGACGAAGCCCTCGTCGAGGTTGCGCAGGCCGTAGACGAGCTCGCCGTAGCGGGGCTCGGCGGCCACGATGCGTACGTCCGGCTTGGCGGAGCGGAAGTAGCGGCCGACGCCCATCAGGGTCCCGGTCGTGCCGAGCCCGGCGACGAAGTGGGTGATCGCGGGGAGGTCGGCGAGGAGCTCGGGTCCGGTGCCCTCCTCGTGCGCGCGGGCGTTGGCGGAGTTGCCGTACTGGTAGAGCATCACCCAGTCGGGGTGCTCAGCGGCCAAGCGCTTGGCGGCCCGGACGGCCTCGTTGGAGCCGCCGGCGGCGGGCGAGGAGACGATCTCGGCACCCCACATCCGCAGCAGCTGACGCCGCTCCTCGGAGGTGTTCTCGGGCATCACGCACACGATCCGGTAGCCCTTGAGCTTGGCCGCCATCGCCAGCGAGATCCCGGTGTTGCCGGAGGTCGGCTCCAGGATCGTGCAGCCCGGGCGGAGCCTGCCGTCCTTCTCGGCCTCCTCGACCATGCGAAGAGCCGGGCGGTCCTTGATCGAGCCGGTGGGGTTCCGGTCCTCGAGCTTGGCCCACAGACGTACGTCGGGAGAGGGCGAGAGGCGGGGAAGCCCCACCAACGGGGTGCCCCCGACCGACGCCAGCAGGTTGTCGTAGCGCATGGGGTCCATCGTCGCATCAACCGATCGACTGATGCCCACTCGCGCCGATCGCCCGATCCGTGAGATCGCGTCACCGGCCAGGCTGAAGGTATGCATCAGGAGCGAGAACCAGCGGTCGTCGTGGACGGCCTGCGCAAGACCTATGGCGAGAAGGTGGCGGTCGACGAGATCAGCCTGAGCGTCCACGAAGGCGAGATCTTCGGCATCCTCGGCCCGAACGGAGCCGGCAAGAGCACGACCGTCGAGTCGATCGCGGGCCTGCGGGTCGGCGACCGCGGCCGGATCCGGGTCCACGGGATCGACCCGTGGACCGACCGCGCAGCCGTGACGGAGGTGCTCGGCGTACAGCTCCAGGAGGCCAAGCTGCAGCCGAAGATCACGGTCCAAGAGGCGTTGGGGCTGTGGAGCGCCTTCTACCCCGACCCGGAACCGTGGGCGCCGCTGGCCGAGCGGCTGGGCCTCGGCGGCCACCTGCGGCAGCGGTTCGAGAACCTCTCCGGCGGGCAGCAGCAGCGGCTCTCGATCGCCCTCGCGCTGATCGGCCGGCCGCGGGTCGTCGTGCTCGACGAGCTGACCACGGGCCTGGACCCGCGGGCCCGTCGCGAGGTGTGGGACCTGGTGCGGGACGTACGTGACCGGGGTGTGACCGTCCTGCTGGTCACCCACTCGATGGAGGAGGCGCAGACGCTCTGCGACCGGATCGCCATCGTCGACGCCGGCCGGATCCGGGCCTTGGGCACCCCGGCGGGGCTCATCGAATCCGCCTCCGCCGCCACGATCACCACCTTCGAGACCTCGGTCGCGATCGACCTCGCCTCCCTGCGCGAGCTCGACGGCGTCACCGCCGCGCGCAGCGCGAACGGCACCGTCACCGTCGAGGGCGCCGAAGGCGTCGCGCTCGCGGTCATCGAAGCCTTGCGTACGCAGGGGGTGACGCCGCAGCGGCTCCGGGTCGCCGCGGGGAGCCTCGACGCCGCCTACCTCGACCTCACCGAC
The DNA here is from genome assembly GCF_042801335.1 of Nocardioides sp. NPDC057577. Classification (NCBI taxonomy): domain Bacteria; kingdom Bacillati; phylum Actinomycetota; class Actinomycetes; order Propionibacteriales; family Nocardioidaceae; genus Nocardioides; species Nocardioides sp. NPDC057577. The sequence goes on from NZ_JBHVGB010000036.1 coordinate 23,462, forward strand.
ACCTCGCCCGAGACCGACGCCATGGAGGCACTCCGATGACCAGCCCGACCGTCGCCGTGATCCGTACGGAGTCCCGGCTCTTCGCCCGCGAGCGGCTCTCGCTCTTCTGGATCGTCCTGTTCCCGAGCCTGCTGCTGGTCGTGCTCGGGGTCATCCCGAGCTTTCGCGAGGACAGCGCCGACCTCGGCGGCCGGAGCCTGATCGATCTCTACGTTCCGGTCACCGTGCTGCTCTCGATGATCATGGCCGCGATCATGACGATGCCACCGACGCTGACCGGCTACCGCGAGAGCGGCGTCCTGCGGCGGCTCGGCACGACGCCGGCCCGCCCCGCCTCGATCCTGCTCGGCCAGGTGCTGGTCCACGCCGCCGCGGTCGCGGCGTCGTCGGTGATCGTGATCGTCCTCGGCCGGGTGGTGTTCGGGACGCCGCTGCCGGAGTCGCTCCTCGGCTACGTGGTCGCCTACGCGCTGGCGCTGGCCGTCTCGATGGGGATCGGCGCCGCGATCACCGCGGTCTCCCCCAACGCGAAGACCGGGCAGGTCGTGGGAATGGTGGTCTTCTTCCCGTCGATGTTCACGGCGGGCGTCTACGTCCCGGTCGAGGTCTTCAGCGGCACGGTGCGCGACATCGTCTCGCTCACGCCCTATGGCGCCGCTTCCAACGCGCTCAACGACGCGGCCGCCGGGACCTTCCCGGCGCTCATGGATCTGGCGGTGATGGGCGGCTGGACCGTCGTGCTCTACCTGATTGCCGTGCGCGCCTTCCGCTGGGAATGAGAAGGTCCTCCCCATGACCTCGGCCGTCGAGCACGAGCAGCGCTGGGAGCGCAACCTCAAGGTGCTGCCCTTCGTGCTGCTCGCGCTCGCCACCGCGATCTCCGTGGCGACGCTGCCGGTGATGGGACCCAGCACCACCGGGTCCCGGGTCGTGTTCGGGGTGCTGATCGTCGCGACCGCGGTGTGGACCTGGCGGTGGACCCATGTTCACGGCCGCCCACATCCGGTCGGCTACATCGGTCGTACGCTGCTGGTCGCCGCCCTCACCGTGATGCACCCGCTCTTCTGCATCTTCGCGTGGATCGGCTTCCTGGACGCCTTCGAGTCCTTCCGCGGCCGCTGGCGCTGGGTGGCGATGGCGGCCACCTCGCTGATCATGGCCACCGGCCAGACCGGCGGACCGCCGCCCTACGACAACCCGTGGCAGACCGCGCTGCTGCCGCTCCTGTTCGTGGTGAACTTCGGGCTCGCCTCGCTGATGGGCCGCTACAGCGACCACCTCGAGGCGGTCAGCCAGGAGCGGGCCGACACGATCGGTCGCCTGGAGGAGGCCCTGGCCGAGAACGCCCGGCTCCAGGAGGAGCTCCTCGCCCAGTCGCGCTCGGCCGGCGTACGCGACGAGCGCGAGCGCCTCGCCCGCGAGATCCACGACACCATCGCCCAGTCGCTCGCCGGCGTCGTGGCCCAGCTCCAGGCCGCCCAGGGCTCGGCGGACGCCGGGGACGTACGCCGCCGGGTGGCCCGGGCCACCGAGATGGCCCGCACCGCACTGGTGGAGGCCCGGCGCTCCGTGCAGGACCTGACCCCCGCCGAGCTGGCCGACGCGGGCCTCGCCGACGCCCTCTCGACGTTGGTCGCCGGCTGGCGCGACGACCATGGCGTCGAGGCCTCCTTCGTCGTCGTCGGTGACGTCACGGCGCTGCACTCCGAGGTCGAGGCGACGCTGCTGCGGATCGCCCAGGAGGCCCTCGCCAACGTCGCCAAGCATGCCGGCGCGACCCGGGTCGGCGTCACGCTCACCTTCGACGACGCCGACGTGATCCTGGACGTACGCGACGACGGCTCCGGCTTCGACCCGACCGCTCCGCGGCGCTCGTCCTCGTTCGGACTGGGCGTGATGCGCGACCGCGCCGAACGCCTGACCGGCACCCTGACCCTGGAGTCCGCGCACGACGCCGGCACCGCCGTCTCCGCCAGCATCCCCGCTCTCCCCCGAGGACCCTCATGACTCAGATCAGGATCGTGGTCGCCGACGACCACCCGGTCGTACGCGACGGGGTGGTCGGAGTGCTCCGCGCGCAGGGCTTCGAGGTCGTCGGCCAGGCGGGAGACGGGGCGCAGACCCTGGCCCTCGTGGAACAGCTCGACCCGGACGTGCTCGTCCTCGACCTCCGGATGCCGGGCACCGGAGGGGTCGAGGTGATCGAGCGGCTCCGGGCGCGCGAGTCACGGGCCGGCGTCCTCGTCCTGACGACCTTCGACACCGACTCCGACGTCGTCGCCGCGATCGAGGCCGGAGCCACCGGCTACCTGCTCAAGGACGCCCCGACGCAGGACCTGATCGCGGCCGTCCGGGCGACTGCGGCAGGGGAGACGGTCCTCTCCCCCGCCGTCGCAACCCGGCTCGCCTCCCGGCTCCGTTCACCCGGCCCGACGGCGCAGCTCAGCCCGCGCGAGCGCGAGGTGCTCACCCTGGTCGCCCGCGGCACGACCAACCGCGCCATCGCCGCGTCGCTCTTCGTCAGCGAGGCGACGGTCAAGACCCACCTGGGTCACATCTTCGACAAGCTCGGGGTCACAGACAGAGCAGCCGCGGTCGCACGAGCGTACGACCGCGGCATCCTGGGCTAAAGACCTGAGGACTGGGGCGACGCTCAGCGACTGAGCGTCGTCCCAGTGCGTGCACGGCAAGGCGGAGGAGGGAAGGCGGCCTTCGAGCGAAGCGGGCCGTCGACCGACGACAACGCCGCCGTGTGCGTGCTGGGGCGGCGCTCAGCCGCCGGCGACAGCCGGAAGCACGACAACCTGGTCGCCGTCCTTGAGCTCGGCGTCGAGACCGCCGATGAAGCGGACGTCCTCGTCGTTGATGTAGACGTTGACGAAGCGGCGCAGGTCGCCGTTGTCGATGAGGCGCTCCTTGATGCCGGAGTGGTTCGCCTCGAGGTCGTCGATGAGCGCGCTCAGGGTCTTGCCCTCGGCGCTGACTGCCTTCTCACCGGCGGTGTAGGTGCGGAGGATGGTCGGGATCTTGACCTCGATGGCCATGGGTTCGTTCTCCTAGATGTAGGTGGTGCGCGTCACGACAACGTCGCGACGATGCTGATTTCTTCCTCGGTGACGTTGCCGTCGACGATGCGGTAGGACCGGAACTCGACCGGACCCGCGTCATTTCCGTGCTCCCTGGTGCTGACCAGCACGTAGTGAGCGTTCGGCTCCATCGCGAGGCCGATGTCGGTGCGCGAGGGGTAGGCCTCGGTCGCCGTGTGGGAGTGGTAGACCACCACCGGCTCCTCGTCGTTCGCGTCCATCTCCTTGTAGAGCTGGAGCAGATCGGTCGAGTCGAACTCGTAGAAGGTCGGCGAGCCGGCGGCGTTGATCATCTCGATGAACCGCTCGGGCCGATCCGAGCCCTCAGGCCCCGCGACGATCCCGCACGCCTCGTCGGGATGGTCGCGCTTCGCGTGGGCGACGATCGCGTCGTACGTCGCCTGGTCGATGGTCAGCACAGGCTCAGCCTAGGCGGACCCGAACCGGATCCCGAACGTGACCGGCCCTCGGACTCCGGCCTGCCACCGCTCACCGACCGTGCTAAGCGACCGCGGCCAGGCCGCCACGTACGAGGTCGGCGTAGGCGCCGCCCCGCAGCAGCAGCTCCTCGTGGGTGCCGACCTCGATGACCCGTCCGTGGTCGAGCACCGCGATCTGGTCGGCGTCGCGGACGGTGGAGAGGCGGTGGGCGATCGTGATCGTCGTACGCCCCTCCGCGAGGCGGTCCAGGGCCGCCTGGACCTCGCGCTCGGTGGTGTTGTCGAGTGCGGAGGTGGCCTCGTCGAGCACGAGCACGCGTGGGTCGCGCAGCAGCGTGCGAGCGATCGCCAGGCGCTGCTGCTCACCGCCGGAGAAGCGGTGTCCGCGGGAGCCGACGAGCGTGTCGTAGCCGTCCGGGAGCCCGACGATCACGTCGTGGATCCGGGCGGCACGAGCGGCTGCCTCGATCTCGGCCTCGCTCGCCTCGGGGCGGGCGTGGCGCAGGTTGTCGCGCACGCTCGCGTGGAGCAGGTAGGTCTCCTGGGTGACCATGCCGACGTTGGCGGCCAGGTCGGCGAGGGTCAGACTGCGCAGGTCGACCCCGTCGAGCAGCACCCGACCGGAGGTCGGGTCGTGCAGCCGCGCGACCATCCCGGCGAGGGTCGACTTGCCCGATCCGGTGGCCCCGACCAGCGCCAGCGAGCCGCCCGCGGGCACCCGCAGCGAGATGTGTTCGAGGACGGGTTGCGCGCCGTCGTAGGAGAAGCCGACGTCGTCGAGGACGACCTCCCCGCGAGCCTCGCCCAGCGGCACCGGCGAGGCCGGGTCGTCGATCTCGACCGGCAGGTCGAGGTACTCGAAGATCCGGGAGAAGAGCGCAAGGGAGGAGGTCACGTCGACCCCGACGTTGAGCAGCCCCATCAGCGGCCGGAAGAGCGAGCCCTGGAGCGAGACGAAGGCGACCAGGGTCCCGATCGTCAACCCACCGGAGGTCGCCGGGAAGCCCGCGGCGACGTAGAGCGCGGCCGGCACCGCGGCGAAGATGACCTGCATGGTCGCCATCCGCCACCGCCCGGCGAGCTGACTGCGTACCTCCAGACCGACGAGGTCGTGGGAGGTCTGTTCGAAACGGGAGGCCAGGGCCGGCGCGGCACCCAGGGTCTTGGTCAGCAGGATGCCGCTGACCGAGAGCCCCTCCTCGACCTGCACGTGCAGGTCGGCCATCTTCGCCTGACGCTGCGTCGTCACCGCGTAGCGCATCTGTGCCACCTTGCGGGTGGTCCACACCGCCGGCGGCAGCACCACCAGCGAGATCAGCGCGAGCCGCCAGTTGAGCGCCATCATCGCGACCACGGTGCCGGCCACGACGGTGACGTTGGCGGCGATCGACGTCGCGGTCGAGGTGACCACCGACTGCATCGAGCCGATGTCGTTGACCAGCCGCGACTGCACCTCGCCACCCCGCGTACGGGTGAAGAAGTCGAGCGACTGGCGCTGCAGGTGCCCGAAGAGGTCGGTACGCAGCCGGTGCATGACCCGCTGGCCGACCTCGGTCGAGATCAGCGTCTGGGCCACCCCGAGGGCGGCGGAGGCGATGGCGACGAGCACCATCGCGGCGACGCAGAGCAGGAGCAGCGTGGTGTCACGCTCGGGCAGGGCGGTGTCGATGACGTGCTTGACCAGGAACGGCTGCGCCAGCCCGATCACCGAGCTGACCACGATCAGCGCCACGACGAGAAGCAGGCGCCCACGGTAGGGCGCGAAGAGCCGCGCGATCCGGCGCAGCGAGACCGGCTTGGCCTCGAGCTGGGCGCGGTCGGCGCGCTTGTTCTGGGGATCACGGCCGGAACGGCCGGGTCCTTCGGAAGACTTGTACGGGTGCGGGTCACTCATCCGATCACCTCGATCCTAATTACTGAGGTTGACTCACAATGAGGCTAACGCACGATGGGTTAGGGTTATTCCTGTGGACGAGACCGCCGACCTGCTGATGGCGGCAGCACGCACCCTCCGCCGCCGCTTCGGCGAGGCGACCGCCCGTTGGGGGATCACCCCCTCGCAGAGCCGAGCCCTGCGGATCGTGCTCGCCGCCGACGAGCCGATACGGCTCTCGGCCCTCGCCGAGCGGCTCCGCATCGTCCCGAGGTCGGCCACCGAGGTCGTCGACGGCCTCGAGGGCCACGGCCTGGTCGCACGCCGGCCCGATCCGGCCGACCGCCGGGCTGTCTGCGTGGTCGCGACCGAGGAGGGCGTACGCCTGGGGCGGCTGATCGAGGATGCCCGTCAGCAGGCCGCCGACGAGCTCCTGCGGCCCCTTCCCGAGGAGGACCGGGCGACGCTCACCCGCATCTTGGTCACCCTGCTGGACGGTCGTACGGCCGGACGCTAGGGCGCGTCGGTCAGGACGCGGCCCACAGGGCTTCGACGATGGTCTCCTGCAGGATCCCGACCCACTGGTAGATCCCGTAGACCTGGCCGGCGGGATCGTCGTCGGGCAGCGAGTCCCAGAAGTCCTCGTCGCCCTCCTCGACCCCGAGCCGGGTCGCGAGCGCGAGCCGGATGTCGGTGAAGGAGCGCATCCACGCCTCGGCGTCGGCGATCGACAGCTCGACGTCGATGACCAGCCCGTCCTCGTTGAGCTCGGGCGGGAGCCCGGCCTCCTCCAGCTCGTCGATGATCGTCGAGGCGGCGCGCGCCTTGCCGTCGCGCAGGCCACCCTCGGTGAACCGCCGGAACTCCCCGGCGGCCTCTTCGTCGTTCCCGTAGGCACTCGGGAAGAGCCGCTTCAGCACCGGGTCCTCGGGCTCGGTGGTCGGCCCCGAGAAGTCGAGCAGCGCCTCGAGCGGGTCATCGCTCTCGGCCGGCGCGGCGACCTCGTTGCGCAGCAGCTCGACGAGCTGAGAGGCCAGCGAACGGAGCAGGTCGGCCTCGAACCCGGAGAAGGTCGCGATGATCTGCTTGCCGCGGCGGTGGTAGCTGAACCCGCCCATCAGACGGGGTCCCCGCAGCGTTGTTCGGTGGAGGAGCGCAGCGGGGGAACCGAAGAACGCTGTGGGGTGTTCATTCCTGCTTCTCCAGCGTCGCCCACAGGCCGTACTCGTGCATCGCCTGCACGTCGCGCTCCATCTCCTCGCGGCTCCCCGAGGACACCGCCGACTTGCCGTCGTTGTGCACCTCCATCATCAGCTTCTCCGACTTCTTCTTGGAGTAGCCGAAGTACTTCTGGAAGACGAAGGTGACGTACGACATCAGGTTGACCGGGTCGTTCCAGACGATGGTCACCCACGGGGTCGCGGGCGCGAGGAGGTCGTCGACCTCGGGCTCGTCGAGCTCCACAGGGCTTGGCGCGCTCATGAGAACCATCGTGCCACGATGTGCTGGTGGACTCGACAGCGGACTCGACCGCGCTCCTGACAGATCACTACGAGCTGACGATGCTCCAGGCAGCCCTGAAGGCGGGCAGCGCGGAGCGTCGTGCCGTCTTCGAGCTGTTCCCCCGGCGCCTGGCCGGCGGGCGGCGCTACGGCGTGGTGGCCGGGGTCGGGCGCGCGCTCGACGCGCTCGAGGCGTTCCGCTTCGGCTCGGAGCAGCTGGCGATCCTGGAGGGCGTCGTCGACGGCCCGACCCTGGAGTGGTTGGCCGGCTACCGCTTCACCGGCGACATCTGGGGGTACGCCGAGGGCGAGACCTTCTTCCCGCAGTCGCCCCTGCTCGTGGTCGAGGCCAGCTTCGCCGAGGCGGTCGTTCTGGAGACGGTGCTCCTCTCGATCTACAACCACGACTCGGCCATCGCCACCGCGGCCTCCCGGATGACGATGGCGGCCGGTGATCGCCCGTGCATCGAGATGGGCTCGCGCCGCACCCACGAGGCGGCCGCGATCGCCGCCGCCCGAGCGGCCTACGTCGCCGGCTTCACCGCCACCTCCAACCTCGCCGCCCGAGCCCGCTTCGGCGTGCCGACGACCGGCACCTCCGCACACGCCTTCACCCTCCTGCACGACACCGAGGAGCAGGCCTTCCAGGCCCAGATCGCCTCCCTCGGAAAGGGCACCACGCTGCTGGTCGACACCTACGACATCGCCGAGGCGGTGGCCAAGGCCGTCGAGGTCGCCGGTCCCGAGCTCGGTGCGGTGCGGATCGACTCCGGCGACCTGGGGCTCCTCGCCCATGACGTACGCCGCCAGCTGGACGACCTCGGCGCGACCGAGACGAAGATCATCGTCACCAGCGACCTGGACGAGTACGCCATCGCCGGCCTCGCGGCCGCCCCGGTCGACGGCTACGGCGTCGGCACCCAGCTGGTCACCGGCTCCGGCCATCCGACGGCCGGCTTCGTCTACAAGCTGGTCGCCCGTGAGGGTGCCTCCGGCGACCTCGAGCCGGTCGCCAAGAAGAGCGCCGCCAAGACCTCGATCGGCGGCCGGAAGTACGCCTTGCGCCGCCGCAACCGCAAAGACGTCGCCGACGCCGAGGTGATCGGCATCGGCACCGCTCCTCAGGGCGACAACAACGACCGTCCGCTCCTCACCCAGCTGGTCCGGAAGGGCGAGGTCGTCGGCCGCGAGCCCCTCGACGCCGCGCGCGAGCGCCACCGGGCCTCGGTCGCCGAGCTCCCGGTCATCGCCCACTCGCTCCTGAAGGGCGACCCCGCGATCCCGACGCTCTTCCAGTAGAGCCGGTCTAGGCTGACGACCATGACGCGTGCACTGATCGTGGTCGACGTACAGAACGACTTCTGCGAGGGCGGTTCCCTGCCGGTCGACGGTGGGGCCCGGGTGGCCTACGACATCGGTCAGCTGCTGCGCGAGCGGGCGGCGAGCAAGGAGCCGGAGCAGACGTACGGGCTGGTCGTGGCGACCAAGGATCACCACATCGACCCGGGCGACCACTTCGGCAACCCGCCGGACTACGTCGACTCGTGGCCGGCGCACTGCGTGGTCGGCACCGACGGCGAGGCGTTCCACCCCAACCTCGACCCGGTCACCTTCGACGAGATCTTCCGCAAGGGAGAGTACGCAGCCGCCTACTCCGGCTTCGAGGGCGCGGCCACCGGCGGGGCCACCCTGACCGACTGGCTCCGGGCCCGCGGAGTGGAGGAGGTCGACGTGTGCGGACTGGCGACCGACTACTGCGTACGCGCCACCGCGATCGACGCCCGAGCCGCTGGTTTCCACACCACGCTGCTCGCCGAACTGGCCGCCGGCGTGGCTCCGGCAAGCACCTCGGCCGCCATCGAGGAGATGCGCTCGGCCGGTATAACGGTCTCGTGACAGAATTGGGAATTTTCGGGAGATAGAAATCACCCGACGGTCTATTCTCTCTCGAATGGCTCGGATCTCGGCGACAGCCCCACTTCACGAACCCCACTTCCGCTGGTTCTTCGCTTCTCGATCGATCAACCTGGTGGGCAACTTCATGGCGCCCGTCGCCCTGGCCTTCGCGGTCATGGAGGTCTCTGACGCCCCGATCGCGATCGGCGCCGTCCTGGCGGCCCGCACCATCCCGATGATCATCTTCATGCTCATCGGCGGCGTGCTCGCCGACCGGATCGGCCGAGCCCGGATCCTGTTCGCCTCCAACCTGGTCTCAGGGCTGAGCCAGGCGGTCGTCGCCGTCCTCGTCATCGCCGGTGTCGCCGAGCTGTGGCACCTGATCGCACTCTCCGCACTCAACGGCATCGTCTCCGCCGCCGGCCTGCCCGCCCAGCAGGGGATCATCCCGCTCGTGGTGCCTCGCACCATGCTGCAGGAAGCCAACGTGCTGATGTCGCTGACCCGGGCGGTCGTCGCGGTCGCCGGTCCCGGCACCGCCGGTCTGCTCGTCCTCAGCGTCGGCGCGGGCTGGGCGCTCGCGCTCGACGCCGCCACCTGGATCATCGCCGCCGCCCTGTTGCTGCCTGTCAAGATCGAAGGCTCGGTCACCAAGGCGGCCTCGGTCGTCGGCGACCTGCGCCTGGGCTGGGACTACTTCCGCACGACGAGCTGGTTGTGGCTCTGCGTCGGCGCCGCGACCATGCTCAACGCGCTCTACGAGGGCGGGCTGCTCACGCTCGGTCCGCAGCGGGCCGAGAGCTCGGCGCTGGGCGCGGGCGGCTGGGGCCTGATCCTGACCTTCCAGGGGATCGGCGTGCTCGCCGCGACGCTCGTGCTGATGAAGGTCCGGCTCGAGCGGCCGCTGTTCTACGGCATGATCGGCATGGCCCTGTTCGGGCTGCCGATCGCCGCTCTCGGCTTCTCCACCGACCTCACCGTGCTGTTGCCCGCCGCCGCCCTCTCCGGCGCCGGCATCCAGGTCTTCAGCCTCGGCTGGCAGCTGTCGATGCAGGAGAACGTCCCGAGCGACCTGCTCTCCCGGGCCTCTTCCTACGACCAGCTCGGCACCTACATCGCCATCCCGGTCGGACAGCTGGCCATGGGGCCGCTCGCCGCTGCGTACGGGATCGAGAACATGCTCGCGATCGCCGGCATCGCCTACGTGGTGATCTCCCTCGCCACGCTGCTGAGCCCGGCCGTACGCCACCTGAACCGGGTCTCCTTCCCGGCCCCGGAGCGCAACGGCGCGCCGGCCCACTAGCGGCCTACGACGCAGGCGTCGCGCTCTCCAGGAGCGACCGCAGCAGGTCGACCAGGCTGGTGACCGAGAGATCAGGGTCGAATGCACGCTGGACGCCGAGCCCGATGCCGAGGGAGAGCAGCTGGACCGCCGCGTCCTCGGCCGGTGAGGCGAGTCTCAGGCCGAGGTCGGCGGCCTGCTGGTCGATGAGTCCGGCGATGGCCGCGGTGAGGTCGCGGCGCCGTTCGGCGAGCTGCTGACTCACCCCTGGGACGCGGCGGGTGCTGGTCGCGAACTCGACCTCGAGCGCGGTCCAGCCGACGTCGCCGATGTTGGCCTCGGCCCACGCCGCGAAGGCGTCGATCCGGCCCTCGACGGTGTCCACGCCGCTGACGGCGTCCGCCAGGGACTCTGCCCGCTCCCGGTGGATCACGTCGAGCACGGCGAGGCCGAGCTCGTCCTTGGTGGAGAAGTTCGAGTAGACCGCTCCCTTCGAGAAGCCCGCCGTGGTGGCGACCTTGTCGAGCGAGGTCGCGTTGTAGCCGTCCGAGAGGAACAGCTGGCGTGCGGTCGCAATGAGACGCTCCCGCGTCTGTGCGTGCGACTCCTTGCGCGTGATCCGGCCCACGGGGAGATCTTATCAGTTCGGGGTACCGCTGGTATTCAAATACCGTTAGTATCCGAATATGACTCGACGACGCGCACTCGCCATCGGCTGCGGCGGCACTCTCGGCTTCGCCTGGACGGCCGTGGCCCTCCGCGTCCTGGAGGAGGCGCTGGACTGGGACGTCCGCACGGCCGACGTCCTCGTCGGCACGTCCGCGGGCTCGGAGATCGTCGCGGCCCTCGGGTCCGGCCGTACGCCGCAGGACCTCCTCGACGCGCTCGACGAGGCACCGGGCGCCGACCCCGTCCTGGCGGCCCACGTCGCCGTCCATCCCGGCGCGGCGCCACCGGTGCCGGCACCCGCGCTGCCCGCGCTCGGTCTGGTACGTCCCGGCCTCTCCCGCCGCTCGCCCTACAGCGCACTGGCAGGCCTGCTCCCCCGCGGCCGCGGCGACGCCGGCTGGCTGCGGGCGTACGGCGACGCGCTGGCCGGACCCGACGGCTGGGTCGACCACCCCGCGACCTGGCTGGTCGCGGCGGACGCGGCCACCGGCACCCGGGTGGCGTTCGGCTCCATGGACGCCCCCTCGGCCACCCTGGGCGCGGCGGTCGCGGCCTCCTGGGCGATCCCCGGCTGGTTCCCGCCGGTCGAGATCGCGGGCCGTCGCTACGTCGACGGCGGTGCGGTCTCCTCCGTCTCGGCCGACCTCCTCCACGGCCAGGCGGACGAGGTCGTCGTGGTCGCGCCGATGACCACCGAGGGCGGCGTTCCCGCCCGTGGCCTCGACCGGATCGAGCGCCTGCTTCGCTCCCAGATGACCGCCGTGCTCGACCGCGAGGTCGCGCAGCTCCGGAAGCGCGGCGTACGCGTCGTCCGGGTCGAGCCCGGGCCTGCGGAGCTGGCCGCGATGGGCCCGAACCTCATGGACCTCGGGCGCCGCGAGGCCACCCTCGCCGCGGCCCGCCGAAACCTCCCCGGCCGCGTCGCGGTCGCACTCGAAGGAGCAATCGCATGAGCGAGCGCAAGCGAGCGAACGATCAACGCATCATGCCGCCGCGTCCGTATTCTTTCCGTTCTGTCACGGAGGCGGCGGCATGAGCACGCATCACGAGGTCGTCGTCATCGGCGCCGGCATCTCCGGCATCGCGGCCGCGATCAAGCTGCGCGAGGCGGGCGTCGAGGACGTCGTCATCCTCGAGAAGGCCGACACCTACGGTGGCACCTGGCGGGCCAACACCTATCCGGGGTGCGCGTGCGACGTACCGTCCAACCTCTACTCGTTCTCGTTCGCGCCCAACAGCGACTGGTCGCGGGTCTACGGCAACCAGCCGGAGATCCTCGCCTACATCGACGGCGTGGCCCGGGACCGAGGGCTCGAGGACATCACCCGGTTCGGGGTCGAGGTCCTCGGCGCGACCTGGCACGCGGACTCCGCGACGTGGCACCTGGACACCAGCGAGGGCGAGGCCACCGCACGTTTCCTCGTCGCCGCGGCCGGTCCGTGGAACGAGCCGAACATCCCCGACCTGCCAGGCCTGGAAGGCTTCCCCGGCGAGGTCTGGCACTCGGCCCGGTGGAACCACGACGTCGACCTCGACGGCAAGCGGGTCGCCGTCATCGGCACCGGCGCCTCGGCCATCCAGTTCGTCCCCCGGATCCAGAAGCGGGTCGCCGCTCTGCACCTCTTCCAGCGCACCGCCCACTGGGTGCTGCCCAAGGTCGACCATCCCGTCCCCGACGCGGAGAAGTGGGTCAAGCGCAACGTGCCCCTCTTCGAGAAGGCGCTCGGCGCGGTCGAGTACGCCGCGATGGAGACCGTCGGCGTCGCCTTTCACCGCCCCAAGCCGCTGATGCACGGGCTGCAGAAGATCGGCGAGGCCTACCTTCGCACCGCCGTCCGCGACAAGGAGCTGCGCGCCAAGCTGACGCCCGACTACCTGCTCGGCTGCAAGCGGATCCTCTTCTCCAACAACTACCTCCAGTCGCTGACGAAGCCCAACGTCGAGGTGCATGCGACCGGCGTCGAGCGGGTCGAGGGCGCGCGCGTGATCGGCGCCGACGGCAGCACCGCGGAGGTCGACGCGATCATCCTCGGCACCGGCTTCCACATCCTCGACATGCCGGTCGCCGACCTGATCCGTGGAGCCGACGGTCGTACGCTCGCAGAGCACTGGGCCGGCTCCCCCGAGGCCTACCAGGGCACCTCGGTCACCGGTTTCCCGAACGCTTTCGTGGTGCTCGGCCCGAGTCTCGGCACCGGTCACGGCTCGGCGTTCGCCGTCGCCGAGTCGCAGGTGGCGATGATCACCGAGGCCATCACGACCGCCCGCGCAGAAGGCTGGGCGAAGCTCGACGTCAGTCCGCGGGCCCAGGCCGCGTACGTCGAGGACGTGCAGGCCGCACTCGCCGGCACCGCCTACAGCGGCGCGTCCTGCCACAGCTACTTCATCGACGCCAACGGTCGCAACAGCTTCTCCTGGCCGTGGTCCACCGGCGAGCTGGTCCGCCGGATCAGCCGCTTCGACCCGGCTGACTTCGAGGTCACGGTCCACGAGACGGAGCACGATACGGAGCACAAGACGGAGGACGTGAGCGCATGACCCGCTACCCCAGGATCGACCTCGACGGCGCCCTCGTCGTCATCACCGGCGCCGCCCGCGGCATCGGCCTCGCCACGGCGACCGAGTTCGTCGCGGCCGGCGCACGGGTCGCCCTCGGCGACCTCGACGACACCCTGGCGAAGGAAGCGGCGGCAGGCCTCGGCGAGAGCGCCAGCGGCCACCGGCTCGACGTCACCGACAAGCAGTCCTACGCCGACTTCCTCGCCGCCGCGGAGGAGGCGCACGGCAGGCAGGTCGACGTCCTGGTCAACAACGCCGGCGTGATGCCCAACGGCTCCTTCCTCGACCAGGAGGACCGGATCGACCGGCTGACGATGGAGGTCAACGTCCACGGGGTCATCCACGGGATGCGTCTCGCGCTGCCCCAGATGATCGCCCGCGGTCACGGCCACGTCGTCAACGTCGCCTCGCTGGCGGGCAAGTTCCCGCTCAAGGGCCTCGCGGTCTACAACGCCAGCAAGTACGCCGTCGTCGGCCTCAGCGCGGCCACCAGGCTCGAGCTCGAAGGCACCGGGGTCTCGCTCACCACAGTGCTGCCGAGCGCCGTACGCACCGAGCTCTCCTCCGGCATCGACCTCGGCGTCCTCCCGGCGGTCGACCCCGAGGACATCGCGGCCGCGGTGGTGAGATCGGTCCGCAGCCGGTCCGCCGAGATCGCCGTCCCGTCCTACGTCGGCCTGGCCGCCAACGGCGCCCCGCTCGTCCCCGAACGGGTCATGCGGCTGATCCGACGTGCCGTCCACGACGACGCCGCGATCACCCGCGTCGACGGTGACGTACGCCGGGCCTACCTCGACCGCATCGAGGCGCAGTAGGCCTCACGCCCACTTGTCGGCGAGCGTGCGGATCACGTTGATGTTGCGGTTGGTGCTGATGGCGATGTGGCGCTCGACGACCGCGTTGGTGATCTTCGTCTGCTGGAAGCTCTCGGTGAGCAGGTGCACGGCGCGGCCGATGACATAGACCCGCTCGCCCTCCCCCGCCCGGGCGACCAGCGCGTCCCGGGAGCCGGAGTCGGTGAGCTCCTTGCACAGGAACACGAACTGCTTGCCCTCGTGCCCCATCCCCACCGCGGCGGCGTCGTTGGCGATCACCTTCAGCTCAGCGGGCGTCACGCAGATCGTCGGCACCTCGAAGAAGCGGTCGGCCGCGAAGGCCTCCTCCAGGATCGCCTCCATCTCGGCCCGGTCGCCGACCGGGTGGTCGAAGCGTACGTTGCCCGTGTTGATATAGGTCTCGACATCGGTTCCGCCCGCCCTCACCACGGCGGCGGAGATCGCCTGTTTCGGGAATTTCCGGTTCGCGCCGAGGTTGATGGCGCGCAGGAACGCGATCCAGGTGTGCCGTTCCGTAGTCATTCTCAGATAGTCTCCACCCGTTCACCGCGCCGCAACCCCCAACTCTGGATTCCGATCGATGCCTTCACAGCAGCTGCTTCCCTCGGAAGCCCCGACCGCTTCGGCGGAGACCCTGGACCTCTCCAGCGACCTCGTCGTCTACGCGGCGCGCCTCATGCGCCTGGTCCGCCGCGAGCTCGACCTTCCGGCCAGCGTCCGGGTCCTCACGATCCTCGACGCCATCGGACCGCTCGGCATCACCGACCTGGCCCGGGCCGACGGCTGCTCGCAGCCGACCATGTCGGCCCAGATCGCCCAGCTGGTGGAGACCGGCCTGGTCAGCAAAGAGCCCAACCCCGCCGACGCCCGCGCGAGCCTGGTGACGCTGACCGACGCCGGCCGCGCCGACCTCGCCGACGTACGTGAGCGCATCTCCCACCTCATCGCCGAGCGGCTGGAGTCGCGTCACCGCACCCAGGCCGATCTCGAGAGCGCCGTGGCGGTGCTGCGCGACCTCGTCGAGGGCGACTCCCCCAGCTAGACAAACCAGCTAGGCGGACCAGCTAGGCGGACCCGGCCAAGGCCGCTGCCGCGGCGGCGACCACATCGGGATCGGTCACCCAGTGACCACCGTCGTCGGCGACTCCCAGCGCCACCCGGCCGCTCGTGACGACCCGTCGCTTGGCGGAGAGATGCACGCCCTCGACGCCGAGCGCCGCGAGCGCGCTGATCGCGTCGACGGTCACGCCGCCTCCGGCCAGTACGTCCGGTCCGCCGACCGCGACCATCTCTGCGATCGTCGCCGCCCCCGCCGCGGCGGCCGGCGCGCCTCCTGAGGTGAGCACCCGGTCGACCACGCCCTCCAGCGCCCGGATCGCCGCGACCGGGTCCGCGCTGAGGTCGATCGCCCGGTGGAACGTCACCGTCGCCCCGTACGCAGCGGCAGCATCCGCCAGCTCCCTGACCAGCTCCAGGTCGGGCTCTCCGTGCGGGGTGAGCGCGCCGATCACGACCCCGTCGGCTCCGGCCTCCAGCACCGTCTCGACCTCGCGCCGCAGGAGGAGGCGCTCCTCGGTGGAGTAGTCGAACCCGCCCGGCCGAGGCCGGACCAGCACGTGCACGCCCTGCCAGCCGTCATCGGCGTCGACGCCGCCGATCTCGTCGAGGACTCCCTCGACCAGCCCCTGCGACGGCGTCACCCCACCGACCTCGAGGGCGGAGCAGAGCTCGACCCGGTTCGCCCCGCCCGCACGCGCGGCGAGCGCGCCTGCCACCGACGTCACGGCGATCTCGAGTGCTGTCATCGCGTCCTCACGGCAGACAGTGTGCCCGAGTCCTCGACCCTCCCGCCGAGTCGGCTCATCCTGACCAGAAATGCCGCCGAGTCGGCTCGTCATGACG
>NZ_JBHVGB010000037.1:0-38960 GCF_042801335.1 Nocardioides sp. NPDC057577
GCCCACAACTACAGATTCGGCCCGCCAGAACTACCTATTCGGCGGGTGCTAACCCAGGTGGAGCTGGCGGTCCGTACGCGCGAAGGTCTCGGCGGCGAGCTCGGGGTCGGCGCTGAGCTCGGCACCGGTGGCCGGGATCATCGTCTTGAGCTGGGGCTGCCAGCCGTCCCAACGGTCGGGGAAGCAGCGGCGCAGGACGTTGACCATGATCGCCGGGGCGGTCGAGGCGCCGGGGGAGGCACCCAGGAGACCGGCGATGCTGCCGTCCTCGGCGGTGATGACCTCGGTGCCGAACTGGAGTACGCCGTCGGGGCGGATGACCTGCACCCGCTGGCCGGCGATGATCCGCTCCCAGTCCTTGCGGTCCGCGGCGGGGAAGAAGTCCTGGAGGTCGTCGAACTTCTTGCGCGGCGAGCGCAGCAGCTCCTTGACCAGGTAGACGGTGAGATCCATGTTGGTGAGCCCGGCCCGCAGCATCGGCAGCAGGTTGTGGGGCCGCACCGAGAGGAACAGGTCGGTGAGCGAGCCGGTCTTGAGGAAGCGGGGGCTCCAGCCGGCGTACGGACCGAACATCAGGTGGGTCTTGCCCTCGACGTGACGGGTGTCGAGGTGGGGCACCGACATCGGCGGAGCGCCGACGGCGGCCTTGCCGTAGGCCTTGGCGCTGTGCTGGGCGACGAGCTCCGGCTTGGAGGTGCGCAGGAACTCACCGGAGACGGGGAAGCCACCGAAGCCGCGGATCTCCTGGATGCCGGCCTTCTGCAGCAGCGGCAGCGCATAGCCGCCGGCGCCGACGAAGACGAAGCGGGAACGCAGGTGGTACTTCCCGGACTCGTTGCGGCCGTAGATGTGCCAGAAACCGTCCATGGTCTGGTGCAGATCGGTGACCTCCGACCCGGTCTCCAGGTCGGCGCCCTTGTCGACCAGGGTGCGGGTCAGCATCGAGGTGAGCGAGCCGAAGTCGACGTCGGTGCCGGCGTTGGTCCAGGTCGCCGCGACGGGCTCGTCGGCGAGGGACTTCGCGGAGCGACCCGACAGCAGCAGCGGCGCCCAGCCCTTGATGACCTCGGGGTCGGTGGAGAACTCCATCCCCGGGAACAGCGGGTGGACCGACAGCGCCTCGTAGCGCTTGCGGAGGTAGTCGACGTTCTCGGCACCCCACACGAAGGACATGTGCGGAACGGTGTGGATGAACTTGTCCGGGTCCGGGATGCGGCCGTTCTCGACCAGGAAGGACCACAGCTGCCGGGAGAGCTGGAACTGCTCGTTGACGTTGACGGCCTTGGAGATGTCGACCGAGCCGTCGGCCTTCTGCGGGCTGTAGTTGAGCTCGCACAGCGCGGAGTGGCCGGTGCCGGCGTTGTTCCACGGGCCGGAGGACTCGACGGCGAGCGAGTCGAGCCGCTCGATCATCTTGATGGACCAGCTGGGCTCCAGCTCCTGGAGGAGCACACCCAGGGTGGCGCTCATGATGCCGCCGCCGATCAGCACTACGTCAAGAGGTTCGTCCACAGGTCTTTTGTCTCGCTTTTGGGGCCGCAATGGTTAATCGGGGTCCTTAGATCGGTCTAACTTGTGGGCAACTTCACTGCCGGACCCGATCGTGTTCCGTCCAGTCATTGTGGCTCACCGCACATGCCACGGACAGATCAGGGTGGAGTTACGCTCGGCCGGTGCCTCGCCTCTCTGACTCCCATCGCGCCTGGATCGACGAAGCCGTACGCCGCGTCGAGGCCGACGCGCAGCGCTCGGCCGACACCCATCTGCACGTCGTTCCGCTCCCTGTCCGCGACGGTGCGAGTCCCGGGGTCGACCTCTATCTGAAGGACGAGTCCGTCCATCCCACCGGCTCGCTGAAGCACCGCCTGGCGCGCTCGCTGTTCCTCTACGCCGTCTGCAACGGCTGGCTCCACGAGGGATCGACGGTCGTCGAGGCGTCGTCGGGATCCACTGCCGTCTCGGAGGCCTACTTCGCCGGTCTGCTCGGGCTGCCGTTCGTCGCGGTGATGCCGCGCTCGACCTCGGCGGAGAAGGTGCGCCTGATCGAGTGGCACGGCGGCCGCTGCCACTTCGTGGACCGCGCTCCTGACATGTACGCCGAGGCCGAGCGCCTCGCCCGCGAGTGCGACGGCCACTACATGGACCAGTTCACCTACGCCGAGCGAGCCACCGACTGGCGCGGCAACAACAACATCGCCGAGTCGATCTTCGACCAGATGTCGCAGGAGCGGCATCCGGTGCCGACCTGGATCGTCGTCTCGGCCGGCACGGGCGGCACCTCGGCGACGATCGGCCGCTACCTCCACTACCGCCGCCATCCCACCAGGCTGCTGGTCGCCGACCCGGAGAACTCTGCCTTCTACGGCGGCTGGGAGACCGACACCTCCGACTACGCCACCGGCATGCCCTCGCGCATCGAGGGGATCGGCCGGCCGCGGGTCGAGCCGTCCTTCGTCGGCGGGGTCGTCGACGACATGGTCCAGGTCCCCGACGCGGCCTCGATCGCGACGATGCGCTGGCTCTCGGCCCGGATGGGCCGCTCGGTCGGCCCCTCGACGGGCACCAACGTGTGGGCATCGCTAGGTGTCGTACGCGAGATGGGGGAGGCCGGCACCCCGGGCAGCGTCGTCTCGCTGCTGTGCGACTCCGGGGAGCGCTACCGCTCGTCCTACTACGACGACGGCTGGGTGAGCGAGAAGGGCATCGACCTGGCGCCGTACGCCTCGGCTCTCGCCGACTACGAGCGCACCGGCGTCCTCGTCGACCCGTCCTGACGCGCCCAGATCCGCAGGCCCAGCGTCAGCACCGCCCAGACAGCGGCGACCAGCGCGATCTCGCTGAGGATGTAGAACGGCCACGGACCGAGCAGGTCGAGCATCGAGGCGAACTCCGGCTTGCGCCGCAGGTAGCCGTAGTTGGCGTCGAGAACGAGGTTGAGGACGTACGCCACCACGGCCCACGCCGCGGTGGTCGCGACCGTCCAGCCGTAGTCACGCCAGCGGGGTAGCAGCTTGAGCCCGAAGACCAGGTAGACGGCGGCCAGCACGACCATCAGGTGCATCACCCAGAAGGTGATGTAGCTGACGTCGGGGAAGTCCATCACGTCCGGGGTGAACACGCCCTGCGTGGTCAGGGTGAGGCCCCAGAAGCAGGTCAGCGCCGTCGGGTAGGGATGGTGGGTCCACAGCGCGATCGCCGCCGCGATCCACGCCAGATCACACAGCTGGACCGGCAGGTCGATGAAGAGGTCGAAGTCGGTGACCCACTCGTGAGCCAGCAGCGGGATCACCGTGAGCGGCAGCGCGAGCGCGAATCCTCGGGAGAATCTCGACGGCTTCGCGTCGGCCCGCTGCTGCCTGCCCAGCCAGATCACGGCCACGATCCCCGCTGTGAGCAGGGACAACGGCACCAGGTGGGTCAGACCGTAAGCCTGCATATCGGAAGTCTGACGGGATTCTCGAAAAAATTCTTCCCAACCCGCGTCATGGGTCGGCGGGTGGCCCGTTTCATCGGCGAGAAGGTCGTCCGCCGGTGGGGGGTGGACGACCTTCACGGTGGCGGTCCCTCTGAATGCACACCGCGGGGGTGGTGTGCAATCAGAGGGACGCCTCGCTTTTCGGCGCAGTTTTCGGCGCAGCTCGTCAGCGAGCCGTTCCGGTCACCGCGGTCGCGTAGAGGTCTTCGTCGTGATGGATCTCCGCGACCAGCCCCTGCTCCCGCATCAGGCTCGCGGTGACGGGCGCCTGCTCTTGGCCGGCCTCGATCACGAGTACGCCGCCAGGGGCCAGATGCTTCGGCGCCTGCTCGATCACGCGACGCTGTACGTCGAGCCCGTCCGTGCCGCCGTCGAGGGCCACGTGGTGCTCGTGGTCGCGCGCCTCGGGCGGCATGTTCCGGATCTGGTCGCTCGGGACGTACGGGGCGTTGGCCACGATCACGTCGAAGGCGAGGTCGTGGGGGAGCGGGTCGTAGAGGTCGCCGAGGAGGACGCGGTCAGCGGGGAGATTGCTCCGCGCACACTCGACCGCGGCTGGGTCGACGTCGGTCGCCCAGACCTCCGCGTCCAGGACGCGCGCCGCAACGGCGGCACCCAGCGCTCCGGTCCCGCAGCCGAGGTCGAGCACCCTCAGCGACCCGCCCCGCGGGACCGCCTGGACGGCGAGGTCGACCATCAGCGCCGAGCGCTGACGGGGCACGAACACCCCCGGCGCCACCCGGATCCGGAGCCCGCAGAACTCGGCCCAGCCCAGGATGAGCTCCAGCGGCTCGCCGGCCACGCGGCGTACGACCATCTCCTCCCGCTCCCGGGCGGTGACCGGGGCGGACTCGAGCAGCGCCGCCTCGTCCTCGGCGAAGACACAGCCGGCGGCGCGGAGCCGGGCGACGAGCCCCGGATCGGGAGATGTGGAGGTCATTGGAGAAGATTGGCACGTGGACGCCGTGACACTGATCGGAATTATCGTGGCTGGGTACGCCGCGTTCGTGACGGTCGCGGCCGTGCTCGGCGTGGTGCTGAAGGCGCCGCGACCGAAGTGGCTGGACCAGGTGGCGTGGATGCTGGAGATCCTGGCGGTCGTGCTCGCGATCGGGGCGCTGGCGGCCTGGTCGGGCGGACGCAAGCCGGAGTCGCTGTCGACCTTCCTCGGCTACCTGGGGGCGTTGGTGTGCCTGATGCCGCTCGCGCTGCAGACGATGCGCGCGGACCGCTCGACCTGGTCCTCGGGCGTGATCGCGGCGGCGGCCCTGGCGACGGGTGTCGTGGCCGTACGCGTCATGATGGTCCGGTGAGCACCCCACGACGTCCTCGCTCCGCTCCGGGCGCCGCAGGGACCCCGAAAAGCGTGACCGCGACCTCTCCCGACAAGACTCGTTCCGGTCCGCACCTGGTGCTGCTGACCGTCTATGCGATCTTCGTGCTCGCCGCGGGAGCCAGGTCGCTGGTGCAGGTCTTCACCCACTTCGACGAGGCCCCGATCGCCTACTCGCTCTCGGTCGTCGCCGCGGCGACGTACGTCGCCGGCTGGTTCGCGATCCGCCGGGCGGCCGCCGGGTCGGCGGGTTTCGCGAAGGTCATGCTGTGGATCGAGCTGGCTGGAGTGATCGTCGTCGGTGTCCTGTCCTTGGCCGTGCCGTCCTGGTTCCCGGACGACTCGGTATGGTCGAAGTTCGGGAGCGGATACGGATTCGTTCCCGCCCTGCTGCCGATCCTGGGTCTCCTCTGGCTCTGGAAAGGCAGAGCTTCAGGGCCGACCGAAGGAGAACGATGAGTCAGTCGACAGCCACCGCCATCTCGCCTGACTCGGGGGAGCACTGGTCCGCTCCCGGTGCGTGGACGGTCGCCGACGGCGTACACCGGATCCCGCTGCCGCTGCCCATGGACGGGCTCAAGGCGGTCAACATCTACGTCCTCGAGGGCTCTGACGGACTTTCGCTGGTCGACGGTGGCTGGGCGATCACCGAGGGGCGTTCTGCTCTGGAGACCGGGCTGAAGCAGCTCGGCTTCGAGTTCGGCGACATCTGCCGGTTCCTGGTCACCCACGTGCACCGCGACCACTACACGCTCGCCTCGGTGCTCGGTCAGGAGTTCGGCGCGGACGTGCTGCTCGGCGCCGGCGACCGGCCCACCCTCGAGCTCACCAACGGCGACCTCGACGGCTGGGTCTCGACCGACCGGCTCCTCGCCCACGCCGGTGCGCACGAGCTCGCCGCGGAGTGGGCCGCCAACCCGCCGCCCGCGCCCGACCTGTCCCACTGGCGGATGCCGTCGCAGTGGCTGGAAGGGGACGTACGACTCTCCGTCGCCGGTCGGGACGTCGATGCCGTGCACACCCCTGGGCACACCCAGGGCCACTACGTCTACGCGGACCTGGCCGGCTTGGTCCTGTTCGCCGGCGACCACGTGCTGCCCACGATCACGCCGTCGATCGGCTTCGAGCCGGTGCCGGTCATCGACCCGCTCGGCGACTTCATGGCGTCGCTGACCAAGGTTCGCTCGTTGCCAGATCTGCGACTTCTCCCTGCTCACGGCCCGGTCGCCCCGTCGTCGCACGCCCGCATCGACGAGCTCCTGGCCCACCACGAGTCCCGGCTCGCCCAGTCGCTCGCGTCCCTGCAGGCCGGACGGCGCTCCGCCCTCGAGGTCGCCAACGACCTCGGCTGGACCCGCCACGAGCGTGCCTTCGCCGAGCTGGACTTCTTCAACGCCGGCCTCGCGGTCATGGAGACCAAGGCCCACCTCGAGCTGCTCGCGGCTCGCGGTCAGGCCACGCGTGAGGAGACTGAGGCGAGCGTGCTGTTCGCCCCCGTCAGCGGGTGAGCCGCATCGGGGTGTGCGGGATGTCGTCCTCGAGGAAGTCCTCGCCGTCCTTCACGAACCCGAACGTGGCGTACCAGCCGGCCAGCGGCGACTGAGCGTCGAGGACGACGTCGCGGTCGGTGACGGCCTCGACGGCGGCCTGCATGATCACGTCGGCCAGGCCCTGGCCGCGGTGGGTGGGAGCGAGCACGACGCGGCCGATCCGCCACACGTCGCCGTCGTCGAGGATGCGGGCGGTGCCGGCGAGCCGGTCGCCGTCGGTGAGCACCACGTGGAGCGTGCCGGGCTCGAGGTCGCGGCCGTCCAGGTCGAGGTACGGGCAGTCCTGCTCGACGATGAAGACCTCCTGGCGCAGCTGCCACAGGGCGTACGCGGTCTTCGGGGGAAGGTCGTCGAAGGACGAGATGGCGACGTCGGTCATGGCTGAATTCTCGCAAGCAGTAGTGTTGGCGGGAACAGACAGGGGAGGCCGGGAGGCCTGAGAGTGCGGCGAACAGCGCCGCAGACCCTCCGAACCTGCTCCGGTTGATACCGGCGAAGGGAGTCAGGAATGCGGATGCGTACGCCTGCCATCACTGCGACCACGGCGATCTCCGCGCTGGTGCTCGCCGCCTGCGGGAGCACTCCCGCCGAGCCGGACGCCGAGAAGTCGAGCGGTGCCGACGACAAGACGGTCGTGCTGCTGACCCACGACAGCTTCACGCTGCCGAAGGAGGTGCTGGCCGAGTTCACCGAGAAGACCGGCTACACCGCCGAGATCCGGCACGCGGGCGACGGCGGCGAGCTGACCACCAAGATCGCCATGGACACCGGCAACCCCGACGGTGACGCGGTCTTCGGCGTCGACAACACCTTCGCCAGCCGCGCGATCGACCAGGGCGCGCTGGCGGCCTACACGCCGAAGACCGTCCCGGCCGGGGTCGACGAGTTCAACCTCCCGGGCGACGAGAAGCACTTCCTCACCCCGGTCGACAACGGCAGCGTGTGCGTCAACATCGACACCGAGTGGTTCGCGGCGAAGAAGCTGACGCCGCCGGAGTCGCTCGACGACCTGGCCGAGCCGGCGTACAAGGATCTCTTCGTGACCCCGGGCGCTGCGACGTCGACGCCGGGGATGGCGTTCCTGCTGGCGACCGTCGCCGAGTACGGCGAGGACGGCTGGGCCGACTACTGGGGCAAGCTGATGGACAACGGCACCAAGGTCGTCGACGGCTGGGACCAGGCCTACTACTCCGACTTCACCCAGGGCGGCGGCAAGGGCACGCGACCGATCGTCCTCTCCTACGACTCCTCGCCGGCCTTCACCGTCAAGGACGGGGCGTCGACGACGAAGGCGCTGTTGGACACCTGCTTCCGTCAGGTCGAGTACGCCGGCGTGCTCGAGGGCGCCGACCACCCCGAGGGCGCCCAGGCGCTGATCGACTTCCTGCTCTCGGACAGCGTGCAGGGGGCGCTTCCGGAGAGCATGTACGTGTTCCCCGTCTCCTCGGGCGTCGAGCTGCCCGCCGACTGGGCGAAGTTCGCGCAGCAGCCGACCTCACCGCTCTCCGTGGAACCCGACGACATCGACGAGAACCGGGAAGCGTGGCTGGCGACCTGGAGCGACACGATCGCGCAGTGAGCTCCACCCGTCGTGCTGTGACCCGGCGAATCGCGACCCTGGTCGCGCTCGCCGCACTCCCGGTGGCCGTGCTGGCGGTCTTCTTCGTCCTGCCGGTCGTGGGGATGGTGCAGCGCGGCCTGTTCTTCGAAGGATCCTTCGACCCGTCGGTCGTGTCCAGGATCCTGGGGCGCCCGGAGATCCAGCGGGCGCTCTGGTTCACGCTGTGGTCCTCGGGGCTGGCGACGGTGCTGAGCGTCGCGCTCGGGCTGCCGGCCGCGTTCGCGCTCTATCGGCTGAGCTTTCCGATGCAGCGGGTCATCCGGGCGGGGCTCCTGGTGCCGTTCGTGCTCCCCACCGTCGTCGTCGGGGTCGCCTTCCGCGAGCTCATCGGCGAGGCCGGGTTGCTGGCCGGGTGGGGGCTCGACGGGACGCCGACCGCGATCATCCTCGGTCTGGTCTTCTTCAACGCCTCGGTGGTGATCCGCGCGGTCGGGGCGGCCTGGGAGTCGCTCGACCCGCGTCCCGGGGAGGCCGCTGCCGCGCTGGGTGCCTCGCCTTTCCGGGTCCTGCTGACGATCACCCTGCCCGCGCTGCGGCCCGCGATCGTCTCCGCGGCATCGGTGGTCTTCCTCTTCTGCGCCACCGCGTTCGGGATCGTGCTCACCCTCGGCGGGGTGCGCTACAACAGCATCGAGACCGAGATCTACAAGCTGACCTTCACCCTGTTCGACCTTCCCGGCGCCGCCGTGCTGTCGGTGCTCCAGCTGGTGGTCGTCATCGGGTTGCTGGTCGTCGCCGGCCGGCTGCGCTCGGTGCCGGATCCCGCGCAGTCCCGGGTCGTCGTACGCCGCCGGCGGGTCTCGCTGCGAGACGTCCCGGCCCTGTTGTCGACGTCGGTGCTGGTCCTGCTGGTCGCCGGTCCGCTGCTCGCCCTGCTGCTCGGGTCGCTGCGGGTCGAGGACCGGTGGAGCCTCGGGAACTACGGGGCGCTGCAGACTCCCGGGTTCGATCCGCCGCTGCCGGTGCCGGCCACGACCGCGCTGATGACCTCGCTGGCGGTCGCGGTGCAGGCCTCGTTGGTAGCGCTGACCCTCGGGCTGCTGGTGGCCTTCGCGGTGACCCGCCGGTCCCGTTCCGTGGCCGAGCGGCGGGTGCGTTCCGTCCTGGACGGGCTGTTCATGGTGCCGCTCGGGGTCAGCGCCGTCACCCTGGGGCTCGGGCTCTACCTGACCCTCGGGTCGGCCCCGCTCGACTTCCGCGACGAGCCGTGGCTCGTGCCGCTGGCGCAGGCGCTGGTGGCGCTGCCGCTCGTGGTGAGGACGTTGGTGCCGGTCCTGGCGTCCGTCGACGACCGGCTGCGCCAGGCCGCCGCCGGGCTCGGCGCCGGGCCGTTGCGCGCGGTCATGACCGTGGACGTACCTGCCATCTGGAAGCCTCTCCTCGCATCCTCCGGCTTCGCCTTCGCGGCGTCGCTCGGCGAGTTCGGCGCGACGTCCTTCCTCGTCCGCGAGGAGAACCCCACCCTTCCCGTGGTCATCCTCCGGCTGCTGTCCCGTCCGGGCTCGGACAACTACGGGATGGCCCTCGCCGCCGCCTGCGTCCTCGCCGCCGCCACCGCTCTCGTGATGCTCCTCGTCGAGCGTCTCCGCGTCCCTTCGATCGGAGCACTGTGATCCGCCGAGAAGTCACCCCCGTCGGCCGAGGCGTCACCTACGTCGGCCGAGACGTCACGACCGTGCCAACTCGGCCGACGGGGCTGACGCTTCGGCAGGATCGAGGTGGCGATGCTCTCGCTGCGTGAGGTGTCGGTGGCGTACGACGGGAAGGCGGCCGTCTCGGACGTCAGCCTGGAGCTGGCGGACGGAGAGGTGCTGGCGCTGCTCGGGCCGTCGGGGTCGGGGAAGTCGACGCTGCTGCGGGCCGTGGCCGGGCTGGAGCCGGCGACGGGGGAGATCAGCTGGGACGGGCGGCCTCTGCGCGGGGTGCCGACACACAAGCGTGGCTTCGCGCTGATGTTCCAGGACGGGCAGCTGTTCCCGCACCTCAGCGCCGCCGACAACGTCGCGTACGCGATGCGGTTGCGCCGCATCCCGGCCGCCGACCGCACGACGAAGGTCGCCGACCTGCTGGAGCTCGTCGGCCTGGGCGGCTACCAGGACCGGCTGCCGGGCACGCTGAGCGGTGGCGAGCGACAGCGGGTCGCGCTGGCGCGGGCGCTCGCGGTCGAACCGCGGTTGCTGCTCCTCGACGAGCCGCTCTCCGCGCTCGACGCCGGACTGCGGGAACGGCTCGCCGGCGACCTGCGGCGGATCCTGCACGAGGCGGGCACCACGGCACTGATGGTCACCCACGACCAGGAGGAGGCCTTCGCCGTGGCCGACCGGATCGCGCTCCTTCGAGACGGACACCTGGTGCAGCAGGGGACCCTGCGGGAGGTGTGGGCGAGGCCGACCGACACCTGGGCCGCCCTGTTCCTCGGCTACGCCCGGGTGCTGGAGGGGCCGGCGGCGTACACGGTCCTGAAGGCCGCCGGGATGGCACCGGCCGGCGCGGTGGCGCTGCGCCGCTCCGCCTTCGTCGCCGACCCGGCCGGACCGCTCACCGGCACCGTGGTCTCGGCCAGGGCCACGCCGGAGCAGCACCGGCTCGTCGTACGTCTCGACGATGTCGGTGAGGTCGATGCCGTCGCCGACTCGGCGCCGGCGCCGGGGGAGTCGGTCACGTTGAGGGTCGAGCCGAACCGGCTGGCCATACCTGAAACTGCCCAGGGATCAGGCACCCAGGAATGGGCAGACCAACCACCGGCCACTTAGAATTAGCGGCTATGTATCGCCGCGCTCAGATCTTCCTCGTCAGCAGCGCGCTGATCTTCGGCCTGATCGCAGTCGTGACCGCGCAGATCGTCGACAAGCGCATGCTCGACCCGGAGGGCTTCCTCGGACCGTCCTGGCTCCGCCTTCCCCTCCTCGTCGGAGCTGCGCTCCTCGTCGACCTCGTGCCACGCACGCTGTGGCTGGCGAAGTTCAGGTGGAAGGCCATGGGGCCGATCTTCAAGGAGCGGGTCCGCACCCACTGGACCCGTGAGCGGCTGACGCTCGTGGCGATGGGCATCGTCTGCTTCTACCTGGTCTACGTCTGCTACCGGAACCTGAAGTCGTTCCTGCCGTTCGTGGTGCCGGAGACGTATGAGTTCGACCACGAGCTGCACCTGATCGACAAGGCGGTGCTCTTCGGCGCCGACCCGGCGATCCTGCTCCACGACCTCCTCGGCACCGGCTGGGTGGCCTGGTTCCTCTCCTACATCTACATGTGGTTCCTGCCGCTGGTGCCGTTCGCCGTCGCCGGCTGGCTGGTGTGGTCGCGCAACCTCGCCTACGGCTACTGGTTCGTGAGCTCGCAGTGCATCGCCTGGATCCTCGGCACGGTCTCCTACTACTGCCTGCCGACGGTCGGTCCGGGCCTGCAGTA
This sequence comes from Nocardioides sp. NPDC057577, assembly GCF_042801335.1. NCBI lineage: Bacteria > Bacillati > Actinomycetota > Actinomycetes > Propionibacteriales > Nocardioidaceae > Nocardioides > Nocardioides sp. NPDC057577. Next base: position 11,388 of record NZ_JBHVGB010000037.1, read on the forward strand.
CCCCTATCTCTACGCCGACCTGCCCGAGACGCCGGCGAGCACACTGATGGAGTCGCTGGTCTTCACCCGACAACACGTCCTGTTCGACGTGGACGCCAACGTGGTGCAGTCGGTCGGTGGCTTCGCCTCGCTCCACTGCGGCATCACGCTGCTGGTGGCGCTGATGATCCACGCCACGATCGAGAACAAGATCGCCCGCTGGGCCGGCTGGATCAACTTCGGGATCACCGTCGTCGCGACCGTCTACTTCGGCTGGCACTACCTCGCCGACGACATCGCGGGCTGCATGATCGCCCTCGTCGCCTACTTCGTCGGCGGCCTGGTGGCCAACCAGAAGTTCCAGCGCAAGGGTGTGCGCCGGCTCATCCCGGAGTCCGACGAGATCGCCGAACGCGAGGCGAAGGTCGCCCACGAGCTGACCTGATCCTGGGCCGTCGCGGCATAGGGTGGCGGCGTGAACGCCATCGATGCCGCAGCACTGACTTCACTTCTCGACGGGCGATATGCCGAGGTCCGACAGGACGTACGCAAGGCCCTGGCCGAGCGCGCCGACTTCCTCGACGAGGTCGAGGAGCTGCCTCGGGCCGAGTATCGGGAGCGGGTGCGCGAGACGCTTCTCGACGTCTCCGCGACCGGTCTGACCGGGCTCGGTTTTCCCAAGGAGTACGGCGGGGGCGGTGATGTCGGCGCCTCCATCGCCGCCTTCGAGGAGATGGCCGGCGGCGACCTGTCGCTGCTGGTGAAGTCGGGTGTGCAGTTCGGGCTCTTCGGCGGCGCGATCCTGCAGCTCGGCACCGCACGTCACCACGATCGGTATCTCGCCGACATCGTGTCCGGGCGCCTGCTCGGCTGCTTCGCGATGACCGAGCACGGCCACGGGTCCAACGTGGCCGCGGTGGGGACCGTGGCGACCTACGATCCGGATGCGCAGGAGTTCGTCGTCGAGACGACTCGGGAGGATGCGTACAAGGACTACATCGGCAACGCCGCTTGTCACGGCGAGCTCGCGGTCGTGTTCGCCCAGCTCGTGGTCGGGGGCGAGGAGCGTGGCGTCCATGCCCTCGTGGTGCCGATCCGGGTCTCCGGCGCGGCCGCTCCCGGGGTCAGGATCGAGGACGACGGGCCCAAGATGGGGCTCAACGGCGTCGACAACGGACGGCTGTGGTTCTCGGGCGTGCGGGTGCCGCGTACGTCTCTGCTGAACCGCTTCGCGGACGTCACCGCCTCTGGCGAGTACGTGTCGGAGATCGAGTCGGCCGGGCGGCGCTTCTTCACCATGCTCGGCACGCTCGTCCAAGGCCGCGTCTCGGTCGGCGGGGCCGGGATCCGGGCATCGGAGGTCGCGCTGACGATCGCGGTCCGCTACGCGCTGCGGCGCCGGCAGTTCGAGGCATCGTCGGACGCCGAGGAGTCGCTGCTCCTCGACTACGGCCAGCACCAGCGACGGCTGTTGCCGCTGGTGGCTCGGACCTATGCGCTGCGCTTCGCGCAGGAGGTCGTACGCGACGACCTGCACGACGTCTTCTCCGGCGTCACGACCTCGGAGCACGCCCGGCGCGAGCTCGAGTCGCGAGCCGCCGGCACCAAGGCCCTGGCGACCTGGCACGCGACCCGGACCATCCAGGAGTGCCGCGAGGCGTGTGGCGGGGCGGGCTACCTGGCCGCCAACCGGTTCGCGGCCCTGAAGGCCGACACCGACGTCTTCACGACCTTCGAGGGCGACAACACGGTGCTGCTGCAGTTGGTCGCCAAGGGGCTGCTCACCGGCTACTCGAGCGAGTTCGAGGAGATGGACCAGCTCGACCTCGTACGCTTCGTCGCCGGTCTCGCCGTCGAGACCGTCCTGGAGCGGACCGCCGTGCACAAGCTGCTCGAGCGGGTCCGCGACGTCGTTCCGATCGCGGGCGAGCGGGAGCCGGACATCCTCGACGCCGACTACCACCTGGCGATGCTGCGCTTCCGCGAGGAGCACATGCTCGCCGGTGTCGCCCGGCGCCTGCAGTCGGGCGTCAAGGCCGGGCGCGAGCCCGGGGCGGTCTTCTCGGCCGTGCAGGACCACGTCATCGGCGTCGCCCACGCGCACGTCGAGCGGCTGATCCACGAGGCGTTCCGGGAGAAGGTCCGCGGGCTTCCTGAAGGGGAGGTGCGGGATCTGATGGACACCGTCTGCGACCTCAGTGCCCTCTCGGTCATCGAGGCCGACCGAGCCTGGTTCATGGAGCACGGCCGCCTCTCCTCCGAGCGATCCAAGGCCATCACCGCCGAGGTCAACCGCCTCTGCCGCCAGCTCCGCCCCGACGCGCGGCTGCTGGTCGACGGCTTCGGTGTGCCTGAGGAGCTGCTGCGGGCGAGGGACTTGATCGGCTGAGGGTAGGCCGGCGGGGGCGGATGCTCACCGAGGTAACTCGGTGGGGTGCCACTGCCTTCGTGGAGTTCCGCGAAGGCAGTGGTCGCTCGCCGAGTTACCTCGGTGAGCATTCACCCGCACATGGTGCGAGACATGGGCCGATGGCTCTCCACAGGCGACGTTCGGGACCGGGTTATCCACAGCGACTCCATTTGCGGTCGGAAGTGTCGGTACAGGGACGAACCCTGGAGGCATGGACCCACTACGAATCATCACCGCCACCGAAGGCTTCTTCACCCGTCGCGAAGCGAAGAACGCGGGTTACGCCGACCGCGAGATCACGGGGATCGTCCGCCAGGGCGCGTGGCACCGGATCAGACGCGGGGCCTACGTGTTCGCCGACGAGTGGAAGGCGCTCGACACTGTCGGGCGACATCGCGTGCGTACTCGAGCCGTGCAACGGTCCCTGGGCGGCAAGGTCGCCCTGAGCCACGTGTCCGGCATGGTCGCTCACGGGATCGACCTGTGGGGCGTGGACCTCGCCAAGGTACATGTGACCAGGCTCGATGGTGCCGGAAGACCGCTCGAGGGAGACGTCGTCCATCACTTGGGTGCTGTCCGGGAGGACGAGATCGAGACACGCGACGGCCTGCGTACGCTGCCTGCGGTTCGATGCGTGCTGGAGACGAGCCTGCAGGCCGACGACGAGGTCACTCAGTGCCTCCTCGATGCCGATCTCCGAGCTAAGGCATTCACGAAGGAGGAGCTGATCGTCGAGTACGAGCGGATGAATCAGTGGCCCTTCAGCCACCCGCTCGGACTCGCTGTCGCTCACGCGGATCCGTTATCGGGATCGATCGGGGAGTCGCGGTGTCTATGGCTGTTCCGCATCGGAGGCCTGCCGCGCCCGGAGCTTCAGGTGCCTGTCTATCGCGCGGACGGTTCACTGGTCGGCATCGTCGACTTCGCCTGGCCCCAGTTCCGGTTGTTCGGTGAGTTCGACGGCAAGGTGAAATACGGAAAGCTGCTCAAGCCTGGTCAGTCGCCCAGCGATGCAGTGTTCGAGGAGAAGGTGCGCGAGGACGAGATCCGGGAGATCACTGACTACGGTTTCGTGCGCGTCATCTGGGATGACCTGGACAGCCCCCGCCGGACGTTGGGTCGGTTCGAGTCCCGGATGCGGATCGCCGGCTGAGCCCCAGCTGGTGGTTGACTGGCGATGTGGCCAGGCTGATCCTCATCAACGGAATGCCCGGGGTAGGAAAGTCGACGCTTGCCAGGTGCTTCGCGGCCGACCATCCCGGCACCCTGGTGTGTGACATCGACCTCCTGCGCACCTACATCAGCGGGTGGCGAGACGACTTCGTCGGCGCCGGCGCGCGGATCCGGCCGGCGGCGCTCGGGCTGATCCGGGGCTACCTGAGCGAGTCCGGCGACGTCGTGCTTCCGCAGTTGTTCGCCAGAGTCAGTGAGCTCCAACGCTTCGAGAGGGCGGCGAACGACGCCGGCGCCGAGTTCGTGGAGGTCATGCTCGAGGCTGTCGAGGACGACGCTCTGAGCCGTTTCCACGCGCGCGACGATGGCAGCGATCCCTGGCACCCGATCGTCAGAGAGATCGTCGCGGAGTCCGGTGGCGACGAGCACCTCCGGGCGTACGCTGCCGAGCTCGCCGACTTGGTGGCACAGCGCCCCGCGACCAAGGTCGTCCCGAGCATCGCGGGCGAGGTGGACGCGACGTACGACTCCTTGCGCGCCGCGCTCGGTGAATGCTGACCGAGTTACCTCGGTAAACAGACACTGCCTTCGTGGAGCTCCACGAAGGCAGTGCGACTCGACCGAGTTACCTCGGTGAACATCCGCGGTCCGACCGAGTTACCTCGGTCAACATCCGCGGTCCGACCGAGTTACCTCGGTCAACGTCCAGCAGGACTCAGTGAGCGGTGTTCTTGAACCGGTCGATGGAGGCGGCGATCTCCGACTCCGCGGCAGCCTTGCCGACCCAGTCGGAGCCCTTGACGGACTTGCCGGGCTCGAGGTCCTTGTAGTGCTCGAAGAAGTGCTTGATCTCGTTGAGGGTCCACTCGTCGACGTCCGCGAGGTCCTGGATGTGGTCGAAGCGGGGGTCGCAGGGGACGCAGAGGACCTTCTCGTCCTGGCCCTTCTCGTCCTCCATGACGTACATCGCGACCGGGCGGGCCTGGACCAGCACACCGGGGAACAAGGGATACGGGGTGAGCACCAGCGCGTCGAGCGGGTCACCATCCCCACCGAGGGTGTCCTCGATGTAGCCGTAGTCTGCGGGGTACATCATGGAGGTGAACAGCACGCGGTCGAGTCGAAGCCGGTTCGACTCGTGGTCCACCTCGTACTTGTTGCGGGATCCCTTGGGGACCTCGATCAGTACGTCGAACTCCTGCGTCACTTCTCTGCCTCCAGACAAACCCAAAAACGGAATGCCGGACAGTCTGACACCGATCGGCGTCAGACCCGGCATCGAGGAGGATATCCGTGGAGCCCGACACCTCGCCGAAGTGGCCGTCAGAGGAGACGGACGAGGCCCGCGGGAAGCTGGCGATCGTGCTGCCGCTGGTGCTCGCGCTCCTGGTGGGAGCAGCGGCAGCGGCGTACGCCCTGGGGTGGGTCCGCTATGCCCAGGGCAATGTCGCGCCGACCCCGCCACCGGCACCGCTGAACATCGCCGCCGTCAGCCCCGCCGCGGTCGCGGGCGAGCAGACGAGAGCCCCGGGGAAGCCTGATCAGGCGGCGCTGGAGCAGGTGATGCGCGAGGTGGTCGGCGACAAGCGGCTCGGCAAGCACCTCAAGGCGGCGATCGCGCCACTCGAGGGTGCCCCGCTGGTCACCCACGGCACCGGGGCCGCGACCCCGGCGAGCGTCACGAAGGTGCTGACCAGCGTCGCGGTGCTCGAGGCGTACGGCCCGGAGCGCAGGTTCGAGACCAGCACCACGCTCCAGGGGAGCACCGTCACCCTCGTCGGAGGAGGTGACGCGTCTCTCAGCGCCGGCGACCTCGGCGACCTCGCCGCGGAGACGGCCCGGGAGCTCGGCACCACCAAGTCGGTGACCCTCGCCTACGACGACAGTCTCTTCGCCGGCCCGACGCTGAGTCCGACCTGGCGACGCACCTATCTGGGCGAGGAGGTCGGCGGGATCACCGCGCTCCTGGTCGACCACGGCGGCTCCCAGTCGTCGGGCTACAGCCTGGACCCGTCCGCGCAGGCGGCCGAGCAGTTCAAGAAGGCCCTGATCAGGCACGGGATCAAGGTCAACGGGAAGCCCGCGAGGGGCACCAAGGCCGGCACCCAGCTCGCCGTGCGCCAGGGCGACACCCTGCGCGAGATCGTCGAGTACACGCTGCAGCACAGCGACAACCAGCTCGCCGAGGTGCTCGCCCGCCACGTCGGCCTCGCCGCAGGAGCACCGACGTTCGACGGCTCCACTGCGGCGATCACGGCCACGCTCAAGGACCTCGGCATCGACACCACCGGCCTCGTCCTCCACGACGGCTCCGGCCTCTCCCGGCAGAACCTGATCCCGCCGACCCTGCTGGTGAGCACGCTCCAGACCGCCGCCAGGCCCAACCGCCCCGAGCTCGCGCCGGCGATGACTGGCCTCCCGGTCGCCGGCTGGGTCGGCTCGCTCTCGCGGCGGTTCAACTTCGACGCCGAGCCGGGTCGCGGCCGCGTCCGGGCGAAGACCGGCACCCTCACCGGAGTCTCCGGGCTCTCGGGTATCGCGATCGACGCCCGCGGCACGCCGTTCGTCGTCGTGCTCATGGCCGACGGGTTCAAGCCGGCGCAGACCCTGGACGTACGCGACGCCCTCGATGACGCGATGACGGCGGTGGCGACGTGTCGATGCTCGGCATAGGTCCGGTCGGCTACGGTCGTACGCATGACCCATCGTGCTGAGGATCCCGCCCCGTCCGGAGCGACCATGGTCGACTGGGACCTGGCCGTACGCCTCGGTGCGACGGTCGCCGGAGAGGGCCCGATCGTCTCGCGCAGCGAGGCCCGGCACGCCGTCGAGGAGCTGCGCGCCGACGCCGCCAAGGCGACCGAGTTCGTGCGCGCCTTCACCGGTCTGGACGCGCCGCGCGACACCGCGCCGGTCCTGGTGGTGGACAGAAGGGGCTGGATCCAGGCCAACGCCGACACCTTCGCCCACGTGATCTCGCCGGTGGTCGACCGGATCACGGCGAAGCGTGCCCCGGGAGCCCTCACCCAGGCGGTCGGCTCCAAGATCAGCGCCGCCGAGGTCGGCGGTCTGCTCGGCTTCATGTCCTCGAAGATCCTCGGCCAGTTCGACCCGTTCTTCGGGCCGTCGGGGCGGCTGCTGCTGGTCGCGCCCAACGCCGTCCACGTCGAGCGCGAGCTCGGCCTGGACCCGACCGACTTCCGGCTCTGGGTCTGTCTCCACGAGGAGACCCACCGGGTCCAGTTCACCGCCAGCCCGTGGATGCGCGACCACCTCTTCGCCCAGATCGAGGGCCTCTCCGAAGCGATGGACCCGGCCTCGATCTTCGACGGCGGGCTGCAGCGCGTCACCGAGGCGCTCAAGGGCAACGGCAGCATCGTGGACGCGTTCGCCAAGCCCGAGCAGAAGGAGATCATCGACCGGGTCACCGGGATGATGTCGCTGCTCGAGGGCCACGCCGACGTGGTCATGGACGATGTCGGCCCCGGCGTGATCCCGAGCGTCACCACGATCCGCAAGGCCTTCAACAAGCGCCGCCAGGGCATCGGCGTCCTCGACCGCCTGCTGCGCCGCCTGCTGGGGCTGGAGGCCAAGATGGCGCAGTACCGCGACGGAGCGAAGTTCGTACGCCACGTGGTCGACCGGGTCGGCATGGAGGAGTTCAACGCCGTCTTCGCCGGCCCCGAGAACCTCCCGACCAAGGCCGAGATCGTCGAGCCGGACGCCTGGGTGACCCGGGTCCTGTGAGTCCGGATTGAGCCTCCACCCCTCCCTCGCAGCCGTACGCCGCCCCGTACGTGCGACGCTCGAACGGCTCGAGCCGGGCGAGAAGGTGATCGTGGCCTGCTCCGGGGGAGCCGACTCCCTGGCGCTCGCCTCCGCCGCGGTCTTCGAGGGCCACAAGCTCGGGCTGCACATCATCGGCGCGACCGTCGACCACGGGCTGCAGGACGGCAGCCGGGCACAGGCGGCCAAGGTCATCGGACAGCTCGCCGAGATGGGCGTCGACGAGACCGTGACCGCGACGGTGGAGGTCGAGGCCGCCGGTGAAGGTCCCGAGGCTGCGGCGCGACAGGCCCGCTACGCGGTCCTCGACCAGCTCGCCGAGCGCCTCGGCGCGAGCGTGATCCTGCTCGGCCACACCCGTGACGACCAGGCCGAGACCGTCCTCCTGGGCCTGACCAGGGGATCGGGCGCACGCAGCCTCTCCGGGATGCGGGCCGGGTTCGACCGTTACCGCAGACCGCTCCTCGACACCACCAGGATCGACACCGAGACCGCCTGCCAGGTCGAGGGACTCGACATCTGGCAGGACCCGCACAACCGCGACTTCGCCTACACCCGTGCACGCATCCGCCACCGGGTCCTGCCGACGCTCGAGGAGGACCTCGGCCCGGGGGTCGCCGCCGCGCTGGCCCGCACGGCCGAGCAGCTCCGTGAGGACGCCGACTTCATCGACGACATCGCCGAGGCGATGCACCGCGAGCTCGGCGGGTCCCTCCCGGTCGAGACCCTCGCCGGGTATCCGTCCGCCGTCCGCACCAGGGTCCTCCGGATCGCGGCGCTCGAGGCCGGCAGCCCGCCCGCGGAGCTCACCCGCGAGCACGTCAAGGCCGTCGACGAGCTGATCACCGGCTGGCGCGGCCAGCGCTGGATCGACCTTCCGGGACACCTGCGGGCGAAGCGTACGAACGGTGCTATCGCCTTCGAATCGGGACCGTTCACACCGAGCGCTTAGAGTGACGGACATGGACACCGAGTACGTCGGCGACGACCTCGTGAAGACCCTGTTCACCCACGACGAGATCCAGGCGAAGGTCGAAGAGCTGGCCCGCCGGATCGAGAAGGACTACGAGGGCGAGGAGCTGCTGATCGTCGGCGTCCTGCGTGGCGCGGTGATGATCATGGCCGACCTCGCTCGCGCCCTGAACCGCCACGTCGAGATGGACTGGATGGCGGTGTCGTCCTACGGCTCCGGCACCAAGTCGTCCGGTGTGGTGCGGATCCTGAAGGACCTCGACACCGACGTCACCGGCAAGCACGTGCTCGTCGTCGACGAGATCATCGACTCCGGCCTGACCCTGACCTGGCTGACCTCCAACCTCACCAGCCGTGGCCCGGCGAGCATCGAGATCGCCACCCTGCTCCGCAAGCCCGAAGCGGTCAGCATGCCGGTCGAGGTGAAGTACGTCGGCTGGGACATCCCCGACGAGTTCGTGGTCGGCTACGGCCTCGACTTCAACGAGAAGTACCGCAACCTGCGTGACATCTCGACCCTCGCGCCGCACATCTACAGCTGAGGCTGGAACTGAGCCGGCGAGCGCCTGCTGTTACGCCAACAGCGGAACCGCGCAGATGGGGTGGGCACGATTTGGCGTGTACCGTCGTTCTAAATGACGTGCACGCTGCCCTGCGTGCGTGTCTGACCCCGTAAACGGTTGAAAGAAGCCTGTGAAGCGCATATTCAAAGGTCCCTGGCTGTGGATCATCGTGGCAGTGCTCGGTGTGATCCTGGCGCTGCAGTACCTCGCCCCCCGCAACGGAGGCGACGAGATCACCACGAGCCAGCTGACGTCGTACATCCAGGACGACAAGGTCAAGGAGATCACGTTCGTCGACGGCGACCAGGAGATCAAGGCGACCCTGGTCAAGGGCACCCGTGATGGCGGCTCCGAGGTCACGACCTCGTGGGTCGACGGTGACCAGGAAGCGCTCATCGAGATGGTGCGCAAGACCCAGGCCGAGGGTGAGAACCTCAAGAAGTTCAACTCCGAGGTCGCCAAGCCGTCCGTGCTCGGCTCGATCCTGAGCTTCCTGCTTCCGTTCGTGCTGATCATCGTGCTGTTCCTCTTCCTGATGAACTCGGTCCAGGGCGGTGGCGGTCGCGGGGTCATGCAGTTCGCCAAGTCCAAGGCGAAGCTGATCACCAAGGACATGCCGAAGACGACGTTCGCCGACGTCGCCGGTGCTGACGAGGCGGTCGAGGAGCTCCAGGAGATCAAGGAGTTCCTGCAGGAGCCCGCGAAGTTCCAGGCCGTCGGCGCCAAGATCCCCAAGGGCGTGCTGCTCTACGGCCAGCCGGGCACCGGTAAGACCCTGCTCGCGCGCGCCGTCGCGGGCGAGGCCGGTGTGCCGTTCTACTCGATCTCCGGTTCGGACTTCGTCGAGATGTTCGTCGGTGTCGGTGCGAGCCGTGTCCGCGACCTGTTCGAGCAGGCCAAGGAGAACGCTCCCGCCATCGTCTTCATCGACGAGATCGACGCCGTCGGCCGTCACCGCGGCGCCGGCATGGGCGGTGGCCACGACGAGCGTGAGCAGACGCTCAACCAGCTCCTCGTGGAGATGGACGGCTTCGACGTACGCGGCGGGGTCATCCTGATCGCGGCGACCAACCGTCCCGACGTGCTCGACCCGGCGCTGCTGCGCCCGGGCCGCTTCGACCGCCAGATCCAGGTGGACGCTCCCGACCTCGCCGGTCGCGAGAAGATCCTCCAGGTCCACGCCCGCGGCAAGCCGCTGGCCGGCGACATCGACCTCGACTCGGTCGCTCGCCGGACCCCCGGGTTCTCCGGTGCCGACCTGGCCAACGTGCTCAACGAGGCCGCGCTGCTGACCGCCCGCAGCGACCAGAAGCTGATCACCAACAAGGCGCTCGACGAGGCCATCGACCGGGTCATCGCCGGCCCGCAGAAGCGCACGCGTCTGATGAGCGAGACCGAGAAGCTCATCACCGCCTACCACGAGGGTGGCCACGCGTTGGTCGCCGCGGCTCTGCCGGGCCCGGACGTGGTCCAGAAGATCACGATCCTGCCGCGTGGCAAGGCGCTGGGCTACAACCTGGTCATGCCCGACGACGACCAGTACAGCCAGACCCGGTCCTCGATGCTCAACAAGCTCTCCTACATGCTCGGTGGCCGCGCCGCGGAGGAGCTCATCTTCCACGACCCGACCACGGGTGCCGGCAACGACATCGAGAAGGCGACCAACCTCGCCCGCGCGATGGTCACCCAGTTCGGTATGACCGAGCGCCTTGGTGCGATCAAGCTCGGCGAGTCCAACGGGGAGCCGTTCCTGGGCCGCGACATCGGTCACCAGCGCAACTACTCCGAGGAGGTCGCCGCCGTCGTCGACGACGAGACCAAGAAGCTCCTCGCCACCGCGCACCAGGAGGCCTTCGACATCCTCGAGGAGAACCGGGACGTCCTCGACAGCCTGGTCCTGCAGCTCCTCGAGAAGGAGACGCTCTCCAAGCACGAGGTCGCCGAGATCTTCGAGCCGCTGCGTCGCCGCGACCCGCGTCCGGCCTGGACCGGCTCCGACACCCGCCGCCCCTCCGACCGCCCGGCGGTCGAGATTCCGCGGTGGATCGTCGAGCGCGACAAGGAGAACCTCGCCAAGGCGATCCGTGCCGCCGGGAAGCAGTCCGGTGCCCAGTCCGGTGCCCAGTCAGCCAACGGTGTCGACCTCGCCAAGCCGGCCGAGGCCGGTTCGCCCGAGGGCACCCCGCCTGCCTGATACTGAGCACATGTCCGACAACTTCGATGATGTCGCGCCCGTCCACGTCCCCGAGCGGGACGTGGCGGACGTACCGGTGTTCGACCAGAAGCGGGCCGAGGCGGCCGTGCGCGAGCTGCTCTACGCGATCGGGGAGGACCCCGACCGCGAAGGGCTGCTCGAGACTCCCGCCCGGGTCGCCCGCGCCTACCAAGAGGTGACCCGCGGGCTGCACCAGGCGCCCGAGGAGGTCCTCACCACGACCTTCGACCTCGGCCACGACGAGATGGTCCTGGTCCGCGACATCGAGCTGTGGTCGATGTGCGAGCACCACCTGGTGCCGTTCACCGGCGTCGCCCATGTCGGCTACATCCCGGCGAGCTCCGGCAAGATCACCGGCCTGTCCAAGCTCGCCCGGCTGGTCGACGTCTACGCCAAGCGACCGCAGGTGCAGGAGCGGCTCACCACCCAGGTGGCCGACGCCCTCACCGAGATCCTCGAGGCGCGCGGCGTCATCGTGGTGATCGAGGCCGAGCACCTGTGCATGACGATGCGTGGCGTCAAGAAGGCCGGTGCCCGCACGATCACCAGCGCCGTACGCGGCACGATGCGCTCCAACGCCACCACCCGGGCCGAGGCCATGGCCCTGATCCGGGGCGGGACCCGCTAGGAGCGACGCAGCCGGCGGCGAACCCGCCGGACGAAGCCGCGCAGGCCCGCTCGCTCTTCGTGGCGAGCGAGGTCCGCGCGCAGCTCGCGGATCAAGGTCCGCTGGCGGTCCAGGCGGCCGGCCTGCCGTTCGATCCGGGTCTGCTGCTTGCGTGTGGTCGACTCGAGAGCCGCGATTCGCTTGGCCTGGCTCTTCACCGACGCCGTGAGCTTCTTCGCCAGCTCCTTCTCCCGCCGCTTCGCGGCGGTGTCGGCGTGCTCGGAGGCGATCTTGAGGGCGTGGATCCGATCCTCGATGCGCCGGATGGCGTCATCGCCCGACCCGCGCAGGGTGGCGACGGGCGCCGCCGGCTCCAGCGCGGCGAGCTCGGCGTCGTACGTCGCACTCGTCCGGTCGGGCTGAGCGACGTTCGCCAGGCCGGCGTCGTCCAGGAACGTGGTCAGCCGCTTCCAGCCCTCGGCCAGGCGGTTGTGGAAGCTGGTGTAGTCGGCTGCCTGGAACAGCTCGTCGACCGTGGTCTCGACCCTGGATGAGTCGAGCATCGAGTCGAGCATCGTGTAGGGCAGGCCGTGGTAGTCGCACAGCTCCAGCACGCGTGAGTCGTGAGCGACGACCATGGCCGGGGTCCCGGCGAGCACCGCGGCGACGTTGCCGTGGATACGCGTGCCGAAGGCGAACCGCTGGGTTGCCAGGAACCGGGTCCAGGATCCGGCGTCGAGGAACATCCGGGTCCGGTCCTCGGCGTAGAGCCGGTGGTCGCGGTCGATACCCATCTCGGGCTGACGGTGTCGTCCCCACTGGAGCATCGCGAAGTCGTGGTGGGTCTGGCCGACGTAGGTCATGTGCGGGTGCCTGTCGGCGAAGGCGTCGACGTACGTCTCGAACCAGGGTGCGGTCAGCGGGCTCATCGAGACGGCGATCGGGTCCTCGTCGGCGATCGGGGTGGAGCGCTCGTCGCGGACGGTGAGCTCGGGGCCGTTGAGGTAGATCGACGGACAGCCGATGATCTCGACGTGCTCGTCGCCGTAGCCGAGCCGCCGCAGGTAGGCGGCGGTGATCTCTCCGCGTACGCCGACCTTGGGGGACCGTTCGAGGACGCTGTTCATGAAGCGGCGGTGGAGCGCGGCCAGCTCGTCGTCGGGAGCGGTGTCGAGGTCGTCGAGGGAGAGCTGCGCGCCCATGCCGACGATGGTGGTCGGGATCGAGAGCTGCTCGATGAAGGCAGTCAGGCGGGTCAGGGGGCGGGTGAACTCCGGCCGGAGGGCGTTGGCCAACGGCACCACGAAGTGGTCGTAGGCCTCGTTGGTCGCGGCGACCTCGTCGGCGGTGAACGCTCGTCGCTCATGGGCGAAGCGGTCTGCGACGATCTCGGTCCCGGGCACGCTGAGGAGCCGGTGCGTGGAGTCGGCGAAGAGGAGGTTGCCGACGTTCGTGCCGTAGAACCCGATGCCCCACGCACGCGGGTCGCCCGCCTCGATCACGTCGAACGGGTCCCTCGCCGAGCGGAGCAGGATCTTGGCCACGATGCCTCCATGGGTATATGAGTAGGCGGGCGGCCTGGCTGAGCGGGCCCGCCCGGTCAAGTCTGCCCTTCCGGCGTCGCCGGATAGGGTCGTGACGTGCAGGTCATGGGAATCGTCAACGTCACGCCCGACTCGTTCAGCGACGGCGGACGGTTCTTGGCGACCGATGACGCGGTGGCTCACGGTCATGCGCTCCTGGCGCAAGGAGCCGACCTGCTCGACATCGGCGGCGAGTCGACCCGTCCAGGGGCGACCAGGCCGCTGGTGGCCGATGAGCTGGCCCGGGTGGTGCCGGTCATCGAGACGCTGGCCGAGGAGGGGGCGACCCTCTCGGTCGACACGATGCGTCCCGAGGTCGCGGAGGCGGCCCTGAAGGCCGGGGCGAAGATCATCAACGACGTCTCGGGCGGTCTGGCCGACCCGGAGATCCTGAAGGTCGCGGCCGACCATGGCGCTACGTACGTCGTGATGCACTGGCGCGCGCACGGCGCGGAGATGCAGCACGACGACCATCTCGTCTACGCCGACGGCGTCGTCGCGACGGTCAAGGCGGAGCTGGAGCAGCGGATCGAGGCGGCGCGGGTCGCAGGGATCCAGGACGACAACATCGTGGTCGACCCGGGACTCGGCTTCTCCAAGACGGCCGACGACAACTGGCGGCTGCTGGCGGGGGTGGAGGAGTTCCACAAGCTCGGCTTCCCGGTGCTCATCGGGGCCAGCCGCAAGACCTTCCTCGGGCGCCTGCTGGCCGCACCCGACGGCACGCTGCGTCCGGTGACCGAGCGTGAGAACGCTCACGACGCGATCACCGTCTTTCTCGCGCAACGCGGTGTCTGGGCCACGCGTGTTCATGACGTACGTGCCGCCAGGGACACCCTCGCGGCGGCAGCGAAGCTGGAGGCACGATGAACGAATCGATGAACCAATCGATGAACCAGATGAACATTGCGGAACCCGCGGACGAAATCCAGATCCTCGGTCTGGAGTGCTTCGGTCACCACGGGGTGTTCGACTTCGAGCGCCGCGAGGGGCAGAAGTTCATCATCGACCTGGTCATCGGCACCGACTCCCGCAAGGCCGCGGAATCGGACGACTTGCATGACACCGTCGATTACGGAAGTCTCGCAATGGCGGTCAAGACAAATGTTGAGCGCGACCCGGTGGACCTCATCGAAACGCTTGCCCAGCGGATCGCGGACATCTGCCTTGCAGACATCCGCGCACTTTGGGTACGTGTTACGGTTCACAAACCGGGGGCGCCTATCGAAACGACGTTCAAAGACGTCACCCTGACGATCACCCGGAGGCAGAGCACGTGACAGAGGTACCCAACCCGTACATCATCGACGCCGACACGCTCACCGGGGAGATGCGGCCGATCCGGCGGGCGGTGCTGTCTCTGGGCTCCAATCTCGGGGACCGGTTGGCAAACTTGCAGGACGCGTTGAACACTCTCGCCGAGACCCCGGATGTCTGGGTGACGACGATCTCGCCGGTCTACGAGACCGAGCCGGTCGACTCGCCCGGAGATGCTGAGCTCTACCTCAACGCCATCGTCCTCGCCGACACCACGCTCACCCCGACGCGCCTGCTCGAGCGTGCGCTCACCATCGAGGATGCGTACGGACGCTCGCGCAGCGGCATCTTCAACGAGCCCCGCACGCTCGACATCGACGTCATCTCGGTCGGCGACAAGATCCTCGAGGAGGAGTCGCTGACGCTGCCGCACCCGCGTGCTCACCAGCGAGCCTTCGTGCTCAAGCCGTGGCTCGACCTGGAGCCGAGCGCCGACCTCCCCGGCGTGGGCCCGATCGCCGAGCTGCTGGAGCAGTCCGACCAGTCCGGCATCACCCGCCGCGACGACCTCGCCCTCGAGCTCTGAGCCGGAACTGAGCACGGCACCCGAGGATCCCGACCAGGGTCCTGAGAAGGATCCCGCCGACGACGAGCGCCGGCTCCACCCGATGTCGGGCGGAGCCATCACAGCGTGGGCCGTGATCGGGATCGTGGGTGGCTGGCTTGCCCACCCCGTGCTGGAGTCCTGGCGCGGGGTGGCCCCGGTCATCACCTGGGCGCAGCCGATCGTGCTGCTGCTGATCGCGGCAGCCCTGGGCGTGACCGCCTGGATCACCCACCGCCAGCTGCAGGTACGCGGCGAGCGCATCGAGGCTCAGCAAGCGGTCAACCGGCTGGTGCTCGCCCGCGCCTGCACCTTGGTCGGCGCGCTCCTCGCCGGCGGCTATCTGGGCTACGCGGTGAGCTGGCTGGGCTACGACGCCAACACCGCAGCAGGGGAGCGGCTGGTGCGCTCGGCCCTCGCGGCCGTGGCTGGAACCGCGATCCTCATCGCCGCTCGACTCCTCGAACACGCGTGCCGGGTCCGCAAACGCGATGAAAACTAGCCGTACCGTGGGTGCATGCCTTCCCCATCCGCAACTTCAGTCACACGCAGGCGTCAGCGCAGCACACGCCTGACGGTTGCTGTAGCCCTGCTGGCGCTGGCCGCCATCACGATCACCGCCGCGGTGGCCTCCGGGTCCTGGCTGGTTGTCGTGCTGGCAGCCGTTATCGGGCTCGCCTGCGGCGCTGCCGCAACCAAGATCACTCACTCCGAGCTTCTCCAGACCCGCCGCGACTGGGCGCGTGACCGCGCCGAGCAGGCCCAGGCCTTCCGCGTCGAGTCCGAGAAGCGGGCCGAGGAGAACGCCGAGTTCCGCGAGCACATGGATGCCAAGCTCGCCGAACGCGTCCAGGCCGTCGAGGAGCTGGAGGGTGCCCTGGCCGCCGCTCACCAGCGCGCCGCCGAGGCCGTCCGTCGCCGCGGCGAGGAGACCCGCCGGGCCGCCCAGGCCGAGCTGCGCGGCGAGCAGCTCGAGGCGAGGCTCCAGGCCGTCGAGGCCGACGCTGCGGAGGCGGCCATCCGGGTCGCCGAGCTGGAGTCCGAGCTGGACGCCGTACGCGCCGAGCTGGAGGCCGAGCGCACCAGCTGGACCGGGGCTCAGTCCGCCTGACCAGCGCACGACGCACAGATGTATGGATGGTGACGCGGCGTCAACAGCGTCATGGCACTTTGCGCCGGAACGCGTGAAATCGCGCCGCCACGCTCAAATCAATACTCGGGTGGGTAACTGTCGGAGGTCTGGCTCGTTATGATTTTTCCGAACGGGTAACGCGCCTGCCGCGTCCCTGCGATCTGTGACGACGCTGCGACAAGAGTCGTTGGAAAGGGGAAGCCGGTGACGTTGATCGCCGAACGGGCAGTCACGATCACTGAAGGCTTCGCCTACCTACGCGACCTGATGACCACGTACGCCAGAAGGGCGCCGGTGAGGTCGGTCGCGGTGCTCGGGAACGCTCCGCTGGGACCCAGCGACGACCGAGCGCAGGCCATCGACGACTCGGATCTGGTGATCCGGGTCAACAGCTTCGTGCTGGATGTCCCGGGTGAGCCGCGCTCCCAGGGATCACGGGCCGACGTGGTGATCTGGAACCGGATCACCCGCCCGACGCGGTTCACCTTCGACCGCTACCGCGAGCGCCTCTACCTCCTCGCCGAACCGATGCGCTTCCATGGCCGCCTCGAGGTGTGGCCGATGTCCTGGCCGCCCGACCTGGGCTTCGTCCCCATCCCGAACGGCGAGCTGCTCGCCGGGACCGGGAACGACCTCGACATCCCCTGGCGGACCGAGAAGCTGGCGCCGACCACGGGCTTCACCGCCGCATGGCTGGCGGTCAACCTGTTCCCGGAGTCCGACATCCTGCTGTCCGGGTTCTCGTTCGTCGACAACCCCGGGCAGACGGAGTGGACCTACCAGGCCGGTGGCTCCTCGCCCGTGGCGCCGGAGCATCGGATCGAGGCGGAGGCACGCGTCATGACCGACTGGCTCGAGGAGGAGCGCGTAACCCTATGGCGATGAACCGACTGCGCGGCAAGGTCAACAGATTGGCCGGTTCTGCAGCCGACCTGGACGAAGCTCGGGCCACCATCGAGGAGCTGCGTGCGATCACGGACCGACAACGCGTCCGTATCGGCGACCTCGAGCGTGAGCTTGCTCGTGTCAGCCCGCAGGTAGCGGCCCTCGAGGCACGTCTGGAGACCCTGCGTGACACCGTCGAGCGGGGCAACCTCGCGGCCGGAGCGCCCTCGGACGGCCACGTCGACGCCTCCTCGATCTGGGCCGAGATCCAGCGTCAGCAGGAGCAGGTACGCGCTCGCATCACCGCGGCCACGCGTTTCGAGGAGCGGTTGCGAAGGCTTGAGGACGGAGCGACTTAAGGTGAGAATGTGCCGCATCCCGCTCTGAGCATCGTCATCCCGTTTCACAACGTGGAGCCCTTCCTTCAGACGTGCCTGGAGTCGCTACGCGCCCAGACTTTCTCGGACTTCGAGGTGGTCATGGTCGACGACGCCTCCACCGACGGGTCCGCAACAGTTGCCGATCGGTTCGCGTCGAGCGACTCGCGTTTCCGGGTGGTCTCCTCGGAGAAGGTCGGTGTCGGCGTGGCCCGAAACATCGGGATCGAAGCGAGCCGGGGTGACCTGCTCGCGTTCGTCGACGCCGACGACTACGTCCCGGAGTACGCCTACCAGCTCATGACTGACACGTTGGCGCGCTCGGGCTCCGACTTCGTGGCCGGCAACGCCCGCCGTTTCGACTCGGTGTCGGTCTGGCAGTCGTGGTCCCACCGGCGCCCGTTCGTCACCACCCGCATCGCGACGCACTGCAGCCGGACCCACATCCTGGGCATCGATCGCTACATCTGGAACAAGGTCTACCGGCGTGACTTCTGGGACTCCGCCGGCCTCAGCTACCCGGACATGCTCTACGAGGACTACCCGGTCGCCCTCGCCGCGCACATCCGCGCCCGGCAGGTCGACGTTCTCGCCGAGCCGATCTACTACTGGCGGCACCGCGACGGTGGCGAGGCGTCGATCACGCAGAGCCACTGGAACCTCGACAACCTCACCGACCGCGTACGTTCGGCAGAGATGCTGTTCGACATGGTCGAGGATCAGGCTCCCTACCTGTCCGACCTGGTCAAGTCGCATCTCGCGGCGACCGATGTCCAGGTGCTCGCCCGGTCGATCGAGGACCATCCGGCCGACGAGTCCGGGCGCATCTTCGACCTGGCCGAGCGCTATCTGGCGCGCGTCGACGACGCGATCCTCAACCGGCAGGGACCGTTCGAGCGACTTGTGTTCGACCTGCTGAAGCGCCGCCGACGTGACGCGCTGACGAGGTTGACCCGTTATCGCGCCGAGAACGGGACCCAGGCGCCGCTGGCCCGCCGCAAGGACGGCTGGTACGCCAAGCTCCCCTCCTTCGAGGACGCCGCGGTCGGTGTCCCCGACTCGGTGTTCCGGCTGGCTCCGGCGTACATGAAGGCCAAGGCGGTGGCGACCGAGGCCTGGTGGAGCGGGTCCCGAGTCGCGGTCCGGGTCAATATCGGCATCAACACCCTCGCGCTCGCGCCACGAACCCGCTTCAAGGTGTGGCTGGAAAGTCCTGCCGGCGACAGGGTGCCGGTGGACCACGTCGCTCTGCCGAGGGCGATCCCGTTCGGCCAGGTGGACAGGTCCACGCTCGAGCTGAGCATCGACCCCTCACGCCTGGCCGGGGATCGCCAGTGGCGCCTCATGATCGGCATCCGCAACCGCGATGTCCGCGACGTGATCCAGGTGACGACGTCGGGAGACGGACGGGAGCGATGGCAGGGTTGGCGGCGCATCGGCAACCGCTGGTGCCGCCCAGGACGCCTCCCCGGAGGCTTCGGGGTCACCGTTCGTGACCTTCCGGACGCCTGGGTGGATCACACCACGGATCTCGGCGACGAGATCGAGATCCGAGGCGCGTTCCGAGGCACTCCTCCCGAGTCGGCGGAGCTGACCCTCACCGACCGCAGCGGCTCGGTGGTGACCCACCCGCTGACGATCGGTGAGCGGGGCGAGCGGGGCATCACCCCATGGCGGTTGACGGTGCCCGTCGAGGCTGTCCTCGAGAAGTCCGGACTGGACATGCCCATGGAGGAGATCGTGCCGACCCGGGTGAAACTGTCCCGGAAGGGACGTACGTCTCCACTGCCGGTGCATCCGGACTTTATCGGGTCTCGATCCCTGCTGAAGGGGCGCGCGGTGAACACCACCCGCGACCCGAACGGTTCCTTCGTGATCACCGCGACGCCCGACCGTCCCGTCGTTCACGATGCCTGGTGGCAGGGTGAGGACCTGATCCTGCGTGGTCCGGACGGGCCCCGGCTGGAGTCCACGGGAGCGGTGCTCCGGACCTGGCCGACCCCGGAGAAGCCCCTCGATGTCTCCCTGGACGTGGCCGACCGTGACGGGGTCTTCCTGATCACCGTGCCGGTGGGCGCGTTGCGGAGCACCGCGGTCGAGCACGATGCGTGCGCCACGTCGCAGTGGTCGTTGCTGGACGGCCGCGACCACAAGCCGATCGTCGTGGCCCGTGAGCTCTCCGAACGGGTGCCTCAGCCCACCGCTACCGAGGCGGCGAAGCTCGAGTTCGGCTGGTCGGACGAGATCCACCTGCGGCTCGCGCCGCCGGCGCCCGCCGACGCGTGACCGGCTGACGCCTAACGCCGGGCCACGCGTCGGATCGCGCGGAGAGCCCTTCTGAGCAGGCGGGCCGCGGGCCGGACACCGGGGATGCGTCCGAAGCCGGCACGTGCCCGCCCGGGGACGGTCGAGGCGCGCTTGGCGACCCGGTTGACGGCCGGGGCCTGCCGAGCGCTCAGCTGGTCCTCCAGCTCCTTGATGCGATCGTTCAGTCCCGCGACGTCGCGTCGGGCTGCCGTGCGTACCTCGTGGGTCATCGTCTGACGTTGACGCATCTGCTGCTTGAACCAGGTCACCTGGCCGCGCAGCGCCTCGTTCTCGGCCGTCAGCTTCCGAAGCTCGCCCGGATCGGCGTCCTGCGGTGCCTGCCGCGGTGCGACCACCGGTGTCATGCCGCTCGAGGCGAGCGCCGACTCTCGCTGTTGACGCACCCTGCGTACGTCCGCCGGAGTGACCGCGACGTCGATGGTCGCCGCGAGCAGGACGGTGAGCTCGTCCCGGCCGCGACCGGCGGGCCACGGGTGACGCCATCCCGCCGCGCAGATGAACGCGGCGAGCTCGTCCAGCAGCCCCAGAAGGATCTCCTCGGCGGACTCGCCGAGCTTCACCGTCGACTCGTGAACCGGGACGACGCTGCCGGCGTCGAGGCCGATCTCGTCGACCTGAAGACCGCACCATCGCTCGGGTGTGTCGGCCACGGCCTCACGCAGCAGGCGTACGTGGCGGCGAAGGCCTGAGGCGTCCCGGCGTGCCGAGTCGCGCATCGCTTCGACCAGCCAGGACCGCTCGGCAGCGGTCCAGGACGTCTCGTCGCCGGTCCGATCGACGCCGACGACAGCCGCGATGGGCTCCAGGCCCCGCGCGACCAGCCAACCGCCGGCAGCCGCCTCGGCTCCCAGCGTGTCCAGCGTCCGACCCAGAGCGGGCTGGACCTCCCGCAGCGTGGGGGTGTCGGAGGGGCGTCCGTGAGCGACCGCGAGCGCCACCGAACAGGCTTCGGGAGCCGCGGCCAGGGTCGGCGAACCGACGTCGGGCCACAGCGTGTAGCCACGACCTGCGAACCGTGCGCTCGCGTCCGCGAGGCTCGGCGGGTTCGCCCGATCATGGACGGGGAACGACCAGTCGGCATCCTCGTCGGATGCCTCTGGAGCGACGGTCCTGAGCTGGGTGAGCGGGGATGCCGGGTTGGGAACGACCACCGCCAGCCGCGAGTCGGGTGTCGCCAGGCCGAGGAGGTGCTCGGCGATCGCGTGCCAGTCCGTCGGGGCCGCGTCGATCGTCGCGACCCGTCCGAACCCGTCCAGCGCGAGCACGGCGTCGGCCGGCCGATCGGGGGTCCACGAACGCAGGTCACCGCAGACGACGTCGACAGAGCTGTCGGCGTACCGCTCGGAGACGAGCTTCGCGTCGGGATGTGTGCGGAGGACGACGGTGGTCGTCGCGGCTCGGCCGATGGCCGCATCGAGCAGATCGAGGTCGTGCGGGCCCACGACGAGGAGGTGGGAGGCGTTGTCCGCCGTCGCGACGGCGAAGCGGGTCAGGACCGGTCCGCGAGGGAGCGTACGAGCGCCGACCATGTCGGACCAGTCGTACATGTCTCCCGACACGACGCTGTAGGCGTCGAGCTTCGAAGGCGTGTCGGTGTCGTTCATGCTGTGATCTCCCATCCGAAGAGCGCGCGCAGCTCAGCAGGCGACGCCATGGCGTCCAGCCCGAGCTCGCGCACAGTCGTGGCGCGTACTTCCTCTGCGTCGGTCTCGACCCCATGGAACTCGGGGAACAGGCGTCTGGCCTGCTCGTTCCCGTCCCTGACGCTGGCGTCCCTGACGTCGGCGAAGGTCATCGGGTCGCCGTAGACCGCGACCTCGGAACCGACCGACGCGCCGTAGAAGATGGCGGTGGTCAGGCGGTTCGACGCGACCCGACGGTGGCGGATCTGCTCCGCGTACTGCTTGTGGAGGAAGCGGATGTCGGTGCCCTGACGCAGCGTGCCGCGCTTGCCGTGACAGATGACCCGGAAGCCGGCGTCCTCGTAGCGGCGCCGGATCTCGGGCATGTCGTACTCGATCCAGTAGAGACAGACGGTCACCGGGCCGTCCTCGGTGTCGCGGATCTCCGCGATCAGCCGGTCGTGGTCGCCGTTGATCTCACCGTGGTCCCAGGTGTGGAACGGGTAGAAGATCGTGCCCTCGCGCTCGGCAGCCGGAGGAACGGGCTCGACGTCCTTCTTGAGCTCGAGCAGGTAGTTCCAGGGAGCGCCGATCACCGCGTAGTCGCGCCAGCCGACCGCCTGGCCGCGGCGCAGGTTCGCGTGGGACCAGACGAACTTGGGGAAGCCGTAGGGCGGCTCGTGGCCTGGGCCGAAGCCGTGCAGAAGGTTCCAGCCGTGCTGGAGCACGCCCCAGATCGTGCGGGGCTCCTCGAAGGAGAGGCCGCAGTATTCGGAAAGGATGTGTGCGTGTCCGTACCAGTGATTGCTCGTGTCCAAATGTCCGTCTCCGAGATCTAGCGAACCAAGTCGGCCGGCTCAGGCCGCACGCCGAGGCATGTCTGAGTGTAGGCGTGGTTTCCGGTCTTCCTTGCCCGCGACCACGAGCACCGAGGACCCGAACGGCAGATCGAGTCGGGGCAGCAGCCGCTCGTCGATGCGGGTGGCGCCGAGCAGGACCTTCTCGATCCCGGGCGAGACCTCGGGCAGTGGTGCGACGCCGCCGTCGGGAAGCTTCCGGGCACGGGCCGGACCGCGCTCCTTGACCCGGGTGACCAGGCGTTGAGCGGCGAACATGGGAAACGTACCTGTGAAGCCGTACGTCGCTCGCACGGGCGAGAGCCCGGCCGCCCGGATCGCCTCGACCGCCCGCCGCAGGGTGTAGCGCCGGTAGTGGTGGTTGTGGTCGTCGTGGCGGGTCCAGGCCCAGTTGTACGCCGGCACGGACATGAGGAAGCGGCCGCCAGGGGCGAGGACGCGCTCGATCTCGGCGAGCGCGGTGGCCTCGGGATCGCAGTGCTCGATGACGTCGAAGGCGGCGACCACGTCGAAGGAGTCGTCGGCGAACGGAAGCCGGTTCGCGGAGCCGCACACGCCGCCGTCGGCAAGGCCACGCGGGTCGACGTCGAGCGAGACGTGGTGCTCGGCGGTGCCCTCGAGCCAGGTGACGCTGGGCCCGTCGGCGCTGCCGACGTCGAGGAGGCGGCGTGGCGTCCCGACGTACGGCTTCATGACGGTCTCGAGGATCCGGGTGCGCGCTCGGTACCACCAGTAGTCGCTCTGCGCGATCGAGGGAGAGCCGCCCGTCGTGCTGCCCAGCAGCATGCCCGTTTCGGTCATCGGATGGAGATCTCGCTCACGTGCGTCGGAGGGGCGGAGGTACCAGCAGCGTAGGCCAGCGCGATCTCATCGGCGATGCGACGCACGCCAACGGAGAAAGGCGTTTGTGTCCGTTTGTCGAGCTCCGGCCAGACGACGCTGCGGACCCGAAGGTCGCGGGCCTGGCCGGGCGTGCCGGCTCCCGGGATGCGCAGCCGTGCCCGCCGTCTGAAGACCCGGTTGATCTCTCCGACGACGGCCGAGAGGGTCGTTCCGGTGCCGGTGGCCAGGATCTTGACGACGGCGTTCGACCCGGCATCCCTGACGTGCTCGTGGAGCCAATCGAGCGCGTCGACGACCATCTCCGCGCAGTCGCCGACATAGAGGTAGTCGCGGATGGTGTCGAAGGAGACCCACACCGGCAGCGGCGTGCCGCGCAGCTGGGCCAGGCACAGCTGAGAGACGAGGCCCTGGGGCTTGGAGAGCTTCTGGCCGGGCCCGTAGAGGTTGGTGATCCGGCCGAGGAGCGCCACCGATCCGGTCTCGGCGCAGAATGCGGTCAGGGCTTCTTCCATGGCCAGCTTGGCCCTGCCGTACGCCACCAGCGGACGCGGCTCCGAGAGCTCGGTGAACGGGGGGTCGGCCGAACCGGCGTAGACCCCACCCACGGAGGATGCGAAGAAGAACGCGAGCCGGGTGGTGGGCAGCAGAGCTGCACGCAGGTCGTCGAGCACCTCGCAAAAGAGCGACACCTCGGCCTCGAGCTCGTCAGCCGGGGTGGCCACCACACCCGCGCCGGCGCACCAGGCGATGTTGACCCGGCCGTCCGGCGACGAGCCGACGAAGGCGGTGAGCTCCGACCTCAGGACGGCGCGGGCGGCGGCCGGATCGTCCCAGGGAACGCTCGTCGTGTGCACGGACGACCCGGAGCACGCGAACGCGGTGCGTACGTGGCGGCCGAGCAGGCCGCCACCACCGACGACGAGCGTGGGCGGTCTGGACGGATCCGGGGCGCCGGTCACTCGGGGTGACCGGGCCGGGGGCCCTCGCGAAGCGGGCCGTTCGCGGGGTCGCTGACGATGACGTAGAGCGGCTTGCCCATGGCCATGTTGACGGAGACACCGAGGTATTCGGCGATCACCCCGAGGGTGAGCATGATGGAGCCGGAGCAGACCAGCACGGCCGCCATCAACGAGGTCCAGCCCTGGACCGGGACCCCGCCGGCAAGACGAGCGACGACCAACGCGACCGCGAGGACGATGCCGGAGGCGGCGAGCAGAGCGCCGCAGATGCTGACCGCCCGCAGCAGCCGGGTGCCGCCGGTGAGCACCATCCGCCAGAAGTGCGACATCAAGGAGCGGTAGTTGTAGCCGGAGGGTCGCTCGCCCTCCTCGCGCAGCTCCACCGGGCAGGTCGCCACGTCCGAGATCACCCAGCTCAGCGCGACGTCCAGGTAGACCCCGTTGGCGGCGTAGGCGGACACGCTCCGGCCGTACTCGCCCAGGATCAGCCGGAAGCTGTTGAACTGCCGGGCGCTGCCACCGGGCATGAGGCGGTCGACGACGACCTTCGAGCCGCGCGAGGTCAGGTTGCGCAGCGGACCGTGGGGCGCCGCGTTGGTGGGGCGGGCGTAGACGAGCGCGGCCCGCTCCCTGAGCGCGGTGTCGAGCATCGGCCGGACGTACGCCGGGTCGTGCTGCCCGTCCTCGTCCATCGTGACGATCCAGTCCGACCCCGACGAGGCCAGTCCGGCCAGGGTCGCGGCGTGCTGGCCGAAGTTGCGGCTCAGCCAGATCGGGCGAACGATGTCGTACTTCTCGGCGAGCTGCCGGAGCGCGAGATCGGAGGCGTCCGGGCCATGGTCGTGGACCAGGAGGATCTCGGTGACACGTCCCTGGTGCCCGTCCGGAGTGACGAACGGTTCGGCGAGGTCGACGACCTCGCTCACCACTTCCGGAAGCGTCTCGGCACCGCGGTAGACCGGGATGACGACGGAGACGGTGTGGGTGAGGGACATCGCTAGGAAAATAGCGCATCCGGAGGGGCTTCGGTGTACTCCGTGTAGGCGTTTTGTTGGCATGATCGCCCGCGTGACTGCAGACCCGGCAACCGTAGGCGTCGCACCTGGCGCGAAGCCTTCCTCGGACCGCACGCTCTCGGACCGCGTCTTCCCGGGACGGTCCTGGTCCGGGCTGCTCCCCGGCGTGCTGGTCGTGGGGGCGACGCTCGTGCTCGCGATCCGCGTCGCCGGGGTCGATCTCGCCGAGGCACTGCTCTTCACCGGGTACGTCCTGGCGTTCCTCACCTTCCCGGGCACCGTGGTGTGGCGAGCGGTCGCCAAGCCCGGACCGAGTCTCGGCAACGACCTGGTGCTCGGCACCATCCTCGGGCTCGTCCTCGAAGCACCGCTCTACGTGCTGTTGCGGCTGTTCGATCTCACCCAGCTGATCTACGGGTATCCGGTCGCGGTGCTCCTCGGCGCGTTGCTGGTCGTCCGGCGCCGCCGACGGGTGGGTCCGGTGGTGATCGGACGGGCGCGCGTGTGGTCGTGGGCGGGTGCGGCGGTGGCGGGCGTACAGGTTCTTCTGGTGGCGAACCAGGTCTGGTCACAGCGACCGGTTGACGCCCTGCGGGCGCCGTACGTCGACGAGCCCTTCCACCTCGCGATCGCCGGCGATCTGCTGCACCACTTTCCCGCCCAGATGCCGTGGGTGGACGGCACCCCGCTCTTCTACCACTGGCTCGTCTACGTCCACCTGGCGTCGGCAGCGACGGTCACGCACATCGAGCTCATCGTGCTCATGCGCAGCATGTCGATCGCGCTGCTCGTCCTGCTCGCGGTCGGTGGAGCGTACGCCGCGGCCATCCGTCTCACGGGACGGAAGTGGACCGGGTTCGTCGCTGCTCTCGTCCTCGCGACGGGGGCGACCCCCGACTTCTTCGGCTGGACGAGCCTGGTCAGCCCCGCGCAGCTGGCCTTCGACTCCGTGACGCGCGCGTTCGACAGCCCGACGCACGCGTTGGTGATCCCGCTCCAGATGATCCTGATGGTGCTGGTCGTGGAGATGATCCGGCGCGAGCGGTGGCGTTGGGGACCGTGGGTGCTGACCGTGGTCGTCATGGTCGCTGTGGCCGGCGCGAAGTCGTCGGCCCTGCCGACGATCATCGCCGGCCTGTTCCTGGCGCTGGTGATCTCGGCGGTGCTGCGTCGCCCGCGGATGGTCCGCACCCTCGGCGCCCTGCTCGCGTCGGCCGTCGCTGTCTTCCTGGTCGCCCAGCAGCTGTTCTACGGCGGCGGCACCCGGGCGACCGGGATCGATCTCAACGGGAGCACCGTTCAGCGGCTGGGCATCCTGATGCTGCCGGAGGGTGAGACCCTGCCCGGGTCCGCGCCGTGGGCGATCTGGGTCTGCTTCACGGTCGGGTTCGTCCTCCTCGCCGTGCCGGTGATCGTGGCCCTGGTGCGTGGGGGCTGGCGACGCCCCGACTTCTTGTTCCTGGCGGGCACCTGGGCCGCCGGTGCCGGCGCGTTCATGGTCCTGAGCCATCCGGCGCTGAGCCAGGCGTACTTCCTCCTGGGTGCCAGCGGGTTCCTCGCCGTGCTCATCGCCGTCTCGCTCTCGGACATCGTCCCCGTCGACCTGTCGTCGCGCGACGGCGTCCGGATCGTCGGCTGCGCCGCACTCGGCTGGCTCGTGGTCGTGGCCGTGAGACTGATGGTCGGCGGCGAGATGCCGGCCGGCGGCGAGGTCTTCACGCCGACGTTGCTGACCCAGCTCGTCATCGGACTGCTCGTGCTCGCTGCCGCACTCGTCGTCGTGCTCGTCTACGTCAGGCGCTCGACGATCGCGACGCTCCCGGCGGTCGTGGCGTTGATGCTGGGGGTCGTGCTCGCCGGGGCGCCGCAGACCGTCGCTCTCGCCACGATCGGGCCGGCGGTTCCCCGGGCGGCCGACACGGACATCATCGGCCCGGGCGGAGTCGCCGCCGCACGGTTCGTCCGCGAGCACTCGCAGCCCGATGACCTGATCGCGACCAACGCCCACTGCATCGGGCTGCCCGTGCCCGACTGCGACCGCCGGAACTTCTGGATCGCGGCGTACGCCGAACGTCGGGTCCTGGTCGAAGGATGGGCCTACATCGACCCGCTCGTGGTCGGGCTGCCGTCCACGGATCTCAACAACTCGGCCTACCTACCCTTCTGGGACCCCGAGCTGCTCGCGGCCAACGACGCGGCGATCACGCGTCCGTCACCGCTGACGCTCGGCGCGCTGCGCGAGGAGCACGGGGTCGACTGGCTCGTCGTCGACCGTCGCTACCGGGCGGACCTCCCGGGCCTGCGCCGCGAGCTCGGCCAGCCGAGGTTCAAGCGCGGCCTGTACTCCGTGTTCGACCTGCGCTAGGAGGCCGCTGAGAATGCCGAGTCGGCGCGTTATGACGCGC
>NZ_JBHVGB010000038.1:0-38438 GCF_042801335.1 Nocardioides sp. NPDC057577
ATTTGAGAGAGTGTGAACATGAGTAGCCCACGGGTTCGCCGGATCGCTGACCGAATCAAGGTGATCGTCGCCCAGATGCTGGAGAGGCGGATCAAGGATCCGCGGATCGGGTTCGTCACCGTCACCGATGTGCGCGTGACCGGCGACAGCCAGCAGGCGACGATTTTCTACACGGTGCTGGGCGCCGACTCGGAGGCCGAGCTGGCCGGCACGGCGGCCGCGCTGGAGTCGGCCAAGGGGCTGATCCGCTCCGAGGTCGCCAAGCAGCTCGGCACCCGCACCGCGCCGACGCTGGAGTTCATCCACGACGCGCTGCCGGAGACCGCCCGCCACCTCGACGACGTGCTCGCGCGCGCCAAGGCGCAGGACGACGCGGTCGCCGCCGCTCGCGGGGAGAGCTACGCCGGCGAGGCCGATCCTTACAAGAAGCCTCGCGAGGCCGAGGACGACTGGGACGAGGACGACGAGGAGTGACTGCTCCTTCTGGTCTCGTCATCGTCGACAAGCCCGCCGGGGTCACTTCCCACGACGTCGTCGCGCGCGTTCGGCGCTTGGCCGGCACCCGCAAGGTCGGGCATGCCGGCACCCTGGACCCGATGGCCACCGGCGTACTGGTGCTGGGGATCGAGCGCGCCACCCGGCTGCTCGGCCACCTGATGCTGACCGAGAAGGCCTATTCGGCGACGGTGCGGCTGGGCGTCTCGACGACCACGGATGACGCCGAGGGCGACGTCGTGGAGACCCGCTCGGCCGCGGGCATCGAGGAGGAGCGCGTACGCAGCGCCTTCGCCACCCAGGTCGGCGACATCCTGCAGGTGCCGACCGCGGTCTCGGCGATCAAGGTCGACGGGAAGCGTGCCCACCAGCGCGTACGAGACGGGGAGCAGGTCGAGCTGAAGGCGCGGCCCGTCACGGTGCACGAGCTCACCGTCGGCGAGCTCCGGCGCGAGGGAGACGTGGTCGATATCGACATCTCCGTCCGTTGCTCCTCGGGCACCTACATCCGAGCGATCGCCCGCGACGTCGGTGCGGCGCTCGAGGTCGGCGGTCACCTGACCATGCTGCGCCGCACGGCGGTCGGGCCCTACGACCTCGAGGTGGCGAAGACGCTCGAGGAGCTGACCGACGAGTTCGCGGTCCTGCCGCTGGCCGATGCCGCCAGGGCCGCGTTTCCCTCGGTCGACCTCTCCGCGGAGCAGGCCCAGGACGTACGCTTCGGCCGCAAGCTGACGCTGGCCCTGGACGGTCTCACCGCCGTGTTCGCCCCTGAAGGGGAGTTCCTGGCGCTCTACGAGCCGGTCGGCGCCACGACCGCGAAGGCGAGCGCGGTCTTCGTCGGGTGACCGAACGACTACGGCAAAGCCTGCGAGGATGATGCGCTTGTGAAGCAGAACGGATCTGCCGAGGCGCTTCGGCTCACTGACTCCTGGTTCCGTCACAACGGCCTGACCTACTTCGTTCCGGAGGAGCGCGTCGCCGTGAGAGCGGCGATGCGGCCGCGGCGTACGGTCCTGGTGGGTGTGGTGGTCGTGGTCGTCGCCCTCGCGGCCGGGGTGGCGCTGGCCTGGGCCACCGGCGACCTCGGGGCGGCGCCGGCGCTGCTGCTCACTCTGGGCGGGGCCGCGGCGGGGTGGTATGCGCTGACCGCGATGCGGTTCCGGCCGATCCTGGTGTGGGCGATGGGGCGTACGTTCGGGTCGCTGACCAGGCTGCTGCCGATGGCCCTGCGAGCCCTGCCGCTGCTGCTGCTGTTCATGACGTTCCTGTTCATCAACGCCGAGGTCTGGGAGATGTCGGCCAACCTCGATCTGGGTGCGTTGTGGCTGGTCACGCTGCTGTTCGCCGGGTCGGCGGCCGCGTTCCTGCTGGTCCGGCTGCCCGAGGAGGTGGACCGGATCGACGACGACGTGGATGCCGCCTTCCTGACGCGCACATGCCGGGGTACGCCCTTGGAAGGCGCCTGTGCGGAGCTCGTCGAGGACGCCCGGGAGGGCCGCGGCGCCGACCCCGCGGAGCTCGCCCAGGTGACTGGTTTCGAGCGCTGGAACCTGGTGCTCGCGCTGCTCGTCATCCAGGCCACCCAGGTCGTGCTGATCGCGGTCGCCGTCTTCGCGTTCTTCCTCCTCTTCGGCGCGATCGTGATGACCGACATCGTCCAGCTGGGCTGGACCGGTCAGCAGAGGCTGCACAACCTGTCCTGGCTGCCGAACGTGTCGACCGAGCTGGTCAAGGTCGCGCTGTTCCTCGCCGGGTTCTCCTCGCTCTACCTCACCGTCTCGACCGTCACGGACGAGACCTACCGCGAGCAGTTCTTCGGGACGGTGCTGCGCGAGATCGAGCGAGCCGTGGGAATGCGCGCTGTCTATCTCACGCTCCGTGCCCGACAGACGGCCCAGGTCACGTCCGAGTGAGCACCCCCCGATATTCTGTGGCCGTGTTGTGGCGAAGTCTGAGTGAGGTGCCGGCCGGCCTGGGGCGTACGTGTGTCGTCGTCGGCAACTTCGATGGCGTCCATCTCGGACACCAGCACGTGATCAGCCGGGGGCGCGAGGTCGCGGACGCCAAGGAGCTCACGCTCGTGGCGGTCACGTTCGACCCGCACCCGATGGCGGTGCTGCGGCCCGAGCACGCCCCTGGTGTGCTGACCACGATGGAGGAGCGCGCCGAGCTGCTGCTCGGGGCGGGCGCCGACGCCGTGCTCGCGCTGCCGTTCGACATGGAGATGGCCAACTGGTCACCCGACGACTTCGCCCAGCGAGTGCTCGTCGACGCGCTGCACGCCGAGGCATGCGTGGTCGGCGCCAACTTCCGCTACGGCTGCAAGGCCGCCGGCGACGTGGCCGACCTGGTCGCCTACGGCAAGATCCACGACTTCTCCGCCGAGGGGATCCCGCTCGACGGCGGACCCCAGGTGTGGTCCTCGACCTACATCCGTACGTGTCTGGCGACCGGTGACGTCACCGGCGCCGCTGAGGCCCTGGGCCGTCCCTACTCGGTGCGTGGCGTCGTCGTGAAGGGCGACCAGCGTGGCCGCGAGCTCGGCTTCCCGACGGCCAACGTGCCCACCGACTCGCTGACCGCGGTGCCGCCCGACGGCATCTACGCGGGCTGGCTGACCCGGCGCGACACCGGTGAGCGGTTCCCCGCCGCCATCTCGGTCGGCACCAACCCCACCTTCGAGGGCGTGGTCGGGCGCCGGGTCGAGTCCTACGTGCTCGACCGCGACGACCTCGAGCTCTACGGCGTCGAGGTCGAGGTCGCCTTCGTGGAGCGGCTGCGCGGCATGGTCGCCTTCGAGGGTATCGACGCGCTCGTCGAGCAGATGCATGCCGACGTGGTGCGCGCACGCGCCATCCTTCAACAAGGTCTTACCGAGCCGTAGACCCCGCGGCCTGTTCAGCGGGGTCGAGGTGCGGTTGAATTGTTGGCTATGGATCCCCACTCCACCCCAACGTCCGCCTACGAGACCGAGGTCGAGGCAGAGCGCCCCCGCGGCGGCATCCCGGCGTTCCTCAACGCGGTCCTGGTCACCGGTGGTCTCTGGGCCCTGCAGTTCCTCTCCGGCTCCACTCCGTTCTCGACGTGGATCGAGGAGAACGGCAGCGAATCGGCCGGCTGGGTGGCCGCGCTGCTCGGCGACCGGCTCACCTACTTCGGCGACGGCTCCTTCAGCGGGCTCTTCTCCGGTGACGACCTGGGCCGCTCGGCCGTCCTCACCGGGACCGTCTTCGTGCTCACCTGGCTGCTGACCTGGCTCAGCACCATCGGCATCTGGCCGCGGGCGTTCTGGCCGGTGTTCCTCGGGTGCTGGTTCGCCGCGACCGTCGCGACCGCCGCCGGGCAGGTCGCCGGGAGTCTCTACTCCTACCTCACCGGCGGCTCCGACCTGTTCGTGGCCACGCTCGGTGATGCGCTCGAGCTGGGCGCTGCGTACGGGCTGACCTACGGGTGGGCGACCGGGCTCCTGATCGCGCTGATCTGGCTGGCGATCCCCGGCAAGAGCGACGAGGTGGAGGAGTACACGCCGATGTCCTCGCTGATCTCCGGAAGCGGCCCCGGCGGTGGCACCGGGGGAGCGCCCGGCGGTTACGGCCAGCAGCTGCGTACGAGCGTCGCGGTGCCGACCGCGCAGACCAGCCTCGCCCGCGTGTCCACCAGCCAGCCCACCCAGCCGGTCCAGGTGCGCACCTTCACCGGGCCGGCGCGTGGCCAGGGCCCGGCCGGCGACACGGCCGCCTGGAAGGACTTCGTCCGCGACGTCCGCGGCCGCTCCTAGGGTGTCGCGCTCCCGGCGTCGCTGAGCTCCTCGGCGGCGCGCGGTGCAATGCTCTGGCAAGTAGTGCGCACTGCGTAGTAGTGTGCGAAGCATGGATACCACCCAGCTGCTCAAAGGGGTGCTCGACCTGACCGTCCTGGCCGTCGTCGACGGCGAGGACGCGTACGGCTATGACATCGTCCGCAAGCTCCGCGACAGCGGGCTCACGGACGTCGGCGACGCGTCGGTCTACGGCACCCTGAGGCGGCTGTACGCCGCCGGCGCCCTGACCTCCTACGTCGTCCCGTCGGAGTCGGGTCCGCACCGCAAGTACTACGGCATCACACCTGCCGGGCAAGGCCAGCTCAAGCAGCAGAGCGAGGACTGGTCCCACTTCTCCACCACCGTCACCGAGATCTTGCAAGGGGCACGCGCATGACGACCACAGACGCTGAGGCGAACGTCGCGCCGGAGGTGCGGCTCTTCCTGGCTCGCGTACGCCGCGAGCTCGACGACCTCGACCCGGAGGTGCTCAGCGACATCACCGACGGGCTCGAGGCCGACTTCACCGAGCTGGTCGAGGAGCGCGGCCCCGATGCGCTCGGGGACCCGGTCGAGTACGCCAAGGAGCTGCGGGCGGCGGCGGGCATCCCCGTGGGCGTGAAGGCGCCTCGGGGGCTCGCGGAGCGGGTCGACGGGCTCCTGGACGCCGGCCACGACCGCTTCGACGCGGCGGTCGTCAAGGTCGGTGAGCTGTTGCGTACGGACCTGGGTCCTGTGGTCGCCTGGCTGCGGCCGCTGTGGTGGATCGTGCGTGCCTGGGCCGCGGCCTGGCTGGTCTCGGCGATGTTCGGGTGGGGCATGTCGAGCGCCCCGGCCGTGCTGCTCCTCATCGTCGCGGTGGCGGTCAGCATGTTCATCGGTGCCGGTCGCCTCTGGCCCGGTGGCGAGCGGGGGACCGGCGCACGGGTCGTGCTCCTGGGCCTGAACACGTTCGCCGCGTTCGTGCTCTTCATGACCTGGGCGAGCGGGGGTGGCGGCAGCACCGACTACGACCGCGGCTGGAGCGACGGCTACAGCGAGGCCGGTGCCGGCGGCGGCTACGGCGCGCCGATCGACGAGCAGGCGGGGGTCTACTCCGGCGGGAGGTGGGTCAGCAACATCTACCCTTACGACGCCTCGGGCAAGCCGCTGACCGGCGTCCAGCTCTTCGACCAGGAGGGCAAGCCGATCGACGTGGTCACCCAGCCCGACTGCACCTCGACGACCGCCGCCCCGCTCCCGGCGCTCACGGGTGCCGAGTCCGACATGGCCGAGGTCGTCTGCACCGACGAGATGACCGGCGAGCCGCTGCAGCCGCGGATCCTCTACCCGTGGTCCAACGGTGCCGCGCAGCTCTACAACGTCTTCCCGCTGCCCAGCCGGGTCCAGCCCGACACCGCGCTCGATCCGAACGCGTTCGCGGACGGGAGCGGGGACGCGCCGGCGATCCAGGAGCCGCCGCTGGCGACCGTACCGAAGGCGTCGCTTCCCGGGATCACGACGAGCGCGCCGAGCGCCTCGCCGAGCGCCTCGCCGAGCGCTGCTGAGAAGCCATGAGCTGACCGATGCAACCGAACCCGGCTCCCCAGCGTCGAACCCAGTGGCGGAAGAGTCGAGGGGGAGAACGATGAAGCTGTGGTGGAGGTTGCGCCGGCTGGTGGCGCGGCTCGTGGTCGTGACCTGATCCGGCGGCGATTCGGGGCGTACGCCGGCTCGCTGTTAATCTTCTCGGGTTGTCGACCCATGGGGGTCGGCGGCTCAAGCCGTGAAATCGGCCGCGGACCAAGAGTGCCCCGGTGAACAGGCCCGGGCGCGCCGCGCAACGAGTAGGCCCACGGGCCGGAAGGGAGCCTTCGCATGGCAGTTGGAACTGACGCGGAGACCAAGAAGAAGATCATCGCCGAGTACGCCACGACCGAGGGTGACACCGGTTCGCCGGAGGTGCAGATCGCGCTGCTGTCGCACCGCATCTCCCACCTGACCGACCACCTCAAGGAGCACAAGCACGACCACCACAGCCGTCGTGGTCTGCTGCTGCTCGTCGGCCAGCGCCGCCGCCTTCTCAACTACCTTCAGAAGAAGGACATCGCGCGCTACCGCTCGATCATCGAGAAGCTCGGCCTTCGTCGTTGATCTCTTGATCTTCGTGGCAGCGGGCCGCCCCCTGTGGGGGCGGCCCGTTCGCCTGTTTTAGGGAAGGTTGGGCCACAGTGGGCATTCCTGGTCGTTCTCGGGTGAATCAGGCGCAGTGTAGAGACCGTGCATCGACAGATCGCAGGCAAGCTGACCGGGCCCAGGACGAAGTACGTCGTCGTGGTGTTCTGGCTGCTCGCCGTGGTCGCGCTCGGCGGTTTCGCCGGGAAGCTGACCGAGGTGCAGAACAACGAGGCCAGCTCCTGGCTGCCGGCGTCGGCGGAGTCGACCCGCGGGTTCGACAAGATGAGCCCCTTCCAGAACCCCAACGCGATACCCACCACCCTCGTCTACACCTCGTCCACCACCACCGGAGCCGACCTCGCCGCGATCGCCTCGGGTGACATCGCCGAGCTCGGCACGCTCGACGGGGTCGAGGGAGAGATCGAGCCACCGTTGTTGTCGGAGGACGGCGAGGTCGCCCAGGTCACGGTGACCTTCGACCTCGGCTCGGACGGCTGGAACAAGATGCCCGACCTCGTCGACCAGGTCCGCGGGATCGCCGACCACGACGGCGTACGACTGCACGTCACCGGCCAGGGTGGCTCCGCGGCCGACGCGGCGGAGGCGTTCGGCGGCATCGACACGACGCTGCTGCTGGCCGCGCTCGCGGTGGTCGTGGTCATCTTGCTGTTCGTCTATCGCAGCCCGGTGCTCTGGCTCTTCCCGATCGTCTCGGTGGTGGTCGGCCTGGGCGTGGCGATGGGCATGGTCTACTTCCTGGCGAAGGAGGCAGGGCTGACCGTCAACGGCCAGAGCCAGGCCATCTTGAGCATTCTGGCGATCGGTGCCGGCACCGACTACGCCCTGCTGCTGGTCTCCCGCTACCGCGAGGAGCTGCGCAACTTCGAGGACCGTCACGACGCGATGGCGCATGCCCTGCACCGTGCCGCTCCGGCGATCCTCGCCAGTGCCGTGACCGTGATCCTGGCGATGCTCTGCCTGACCTTCGCGGAGATGAACTCGACCGCCGGGATGGGACCGGTCGTCGCCGTCGGGATCGGGGTGACCTACCTGGTGATGGTCACCCTGCTGCCCGCCCTGCTGGTGATCTGCGGCCGGTGGGTCTTCTGGCCGCAGCGGCCGGCGTACGGATCGGCGGAGCCGACCGAGACCGGCCTGTGGGCGAAGGTCGGCCGGATGGTCTCGGTCCGGCCGCGCAGGGTCTGGGTGGTGACGACGGGCCTGCTGCTCCTCGCCTGCCTCGGCCTGCTGCGGCTCGACGCGAACGGACTGGCCTCGGACGAGACCTACACCAAGGAGTTCGACTCGATCACCGGCCAGCAGGTGCTGATCGACCACGACATGGCCGACCAGTCCAACCAGCTGCTCGTGGTCGCCGACGCGGAGTCGCAGGAGCAGGTGCAGCAGGTGCTCGGCGGCGTCGACGGTCTGGTGCCCGTCCAGACCCCGGCGGGGGAGTCGGTGAGCTTCCCGCTCGGCCCTCCGCAGGACGGCGTCGTCGCGATCGCGGCGGTGGTGGACGCGGACGTGACCTCGCCCCAGGCGTACGACATCGTGGCCGACGCGCGCTCGGCGGTGGGCGAGGTGGACGGATCCGCCGCCCTGGTCACCGGCACCTCGGCGATGATGTTCGACACCCTCGAGGCCAGTCAGCGCGACAATCTGGTGATCATCCCGATCGTCCTGCTGGTCGTGCTGCTGGTGCTGATGGTGCTCCTGCGGGCCGTGGTCGCCCCGTTGATCCTGCTCGGCACGGTGATCCTGTCGTTCGGGGCGGCACTCGGCATCTCGGTGCTGATCTTCGAGTTCGTCTTCGGCTTCGCCGGCACCGACCCGGCGTTCCCGCTGTTCGCCTTCGTGTTCCTGGTCGCGCTGGGCATCGACTACAACATCTTCCTGATGACCAGGGTGCGTGAGGAGGCGCAGGTCCGCGGCACCTGGGCAGGGTCGCTCGTCGCGCTGACCTCGACCGGAGGCGTGATCACGTCGGCGGGCGTCGTGCTCGCCGCGACGTTCCTGGTGCTCGGTTCGCTGCCGATGGTCTTCCTGGCCGAGATCGGGGTGACCGTGGCGCTGGGGGTCATGCTCGACACGATGATCGTCCGGTCGATCCTGGTCACCGCCATCAATCTCGATGCCGGCGACCGGATCTGGTGGCCGAGCCGACTGGCGAAGCCTAAACAACAGTAAGTTGGTCATGTTAATATCCGCGCATGACGTCCCCAGGTCTGAACCGACGCACCTTCCTGACCACCGCGGCGCTCGGGGCCGCAGCGGTGGGCACCACGCAGGTCACTGACTCGGTGACGGCCGGTGCCGTGGCGGGTGCTCCCGCGATCCTCAAGCCGCTACCCGCCGAGCGGTTCATCGACTACGGCACCAACGCCGAGACCCGCTGGGACTCGGTCGACCCGCGTCGCTACCTGACCCCTCAGGCCGACCTGTTCGTGCGCAACCACACCGCGACCCCGCGGATCGACCCGGAGACGTACGAGCTGGAGATCTTCGGCGACGGGCTGCGTGACCCCGCCGGTGTCAGGCTGACCCTCGAGGACCTCAAGGCCTTCCGGCACGTCGAGACGACCTCGGTGCACGAGTGCACCGGCAACGGCCGCAGCTTCTTCAGCACCCAGCAGGGCCAGGAGGTCAGCGGCACCAGGTGGACGCTCGGCGCGGTGGGCGCGGTCCGCTGGAAGGGCGTACGCCTCAAGGACGTCCTCACCGCCGTAGGCATCCGCCAGGACGCGGTCTCGGTGCAGGCGACCGGGCTCGACGCGAACTACGTCGACAAGGAGGTCGACTACGGCCGGGTGCGGCGCCCCTTCTCGATCGAGAAGGCCTACGACGACGCCCTGCTCGTCTGGGGCGCCAACGGTGAGGCCCTGCTGCCCGACCACGGCTTCCCGCTGCGGCTGCTGCTGCCCGGCTGGATCGGCATCGCGAGCATCAAGTGGCTCGGCTCGCTGGAGGTGTCCACGAGCGTGCTGACCTCGCCGTGGGACACGAAGTGGTACAACGTCGACGGCCCGCTCACCGTCAACCCGGTCCGCTCCGCCCTCGAGCTGGAGTGGAACGCCGAGATCCCGGCCGGCGACCGGATCGTGCTGAGCGGCCGCTCCTGGTCCGGCGCCGCGCCGATCGCGCGTGTCGAGATCAGCACCGACGGGGGAGCGACGTGGGCGCGCGCGATCCAGCACGCGCCGGGCCGCCCCACCGGCGGTCACGGCCTCGGCTGGGCGCAGTGGGACCACACCTGGCGCAACCCCGAGCCGGGGGCGTACGAGATCCTCGTCCGGGCCACCGACCGGGCCGGACGCACCCAGCCCGACGTCGCCGCCCACAACCCCGGTGGCTACCTCTTCGACGCCGTCGTACGCCACCCCGTCACCGTCGTGTGAAGTCGTCGCGGAGGCGCGCGCGTGCCTCCGTTCCGCATTTCGGGCGGGGGACGGATAGGCTGAGCGATGAGTGCTAGCGCCAGCCGCGCGGGCACTCGGAAAATGGAACACATCACCAGGAGCGGCCCGCCCGTCCGGCTCGGTCCTCGGTAGTGATTCCCAGGTCCATCGCGGACCTGAGGGTCTCGATCGAAGACCGGCCCCGTGCACAACGAGTGCACACGCCCGGCGCGGGGGCGCTCCGAGACCTAGACAAGGACGAATCCTTGACTGAACCAGTCATCACTGCCGTCGAGACGACCATCGACAACGGCAAGTTCGGCACCCGCACCGTCAAGTTCGAGACCGGGCTGCTCGCCCGGCAGGCCGCGGGTTCCGTGACCGCCTACCTCGACGACGAGACGATGCTGCTCTCGGCGACCACCGCCTCCAAGCAGCCGAAGGACCACTTCGACTTCTTCCCGCTCACCATCGACGTCGAGGAGCGGATGTACGCCGCGGGCAAGATCCCCGGCTCGTTCTTCCGCTCCGAGGGCCGCCCGGGCGAGGACGCGATCCTCACCTGCCGCCTGATCGACCGCCCGCTGCGCCCGACCTTCAAGAAGGGTCTGCGCAACGAGGTCCAGGTCGTCATCACCGTCATGGCGCTCGACCCCGACCAGCCCTACGACGTGCTCGCGATCAACGCCGCGTCGATGTCCACCCAGCTCTCCGGCCTGCCGTTCTCCGGCCCGGTCGGCGGCGTGCGCGTCGCCCTGATCGAGGGCCAGTGGGTCGCCTTCCCGAGCCACAGCCAGCTCGAGAACGCCGTCTTCGACATGGTCGTCGCGGGCCGCGTCACCGAGACCGGCGACGTCGCCATCATGATGGTCGAGGCCGAGTCCACCGAGAAGACCTGGGACATGGTCCAGTCCGGTGCCCAGGCGCCGACCGAGCCGATCGTGGCCGGTGGCCTGGACGCCGCCAAGCCGTTCATCAAGCAGCTGGTCGAGGCCCAGGCCGAGCTGGCCAAGCAGGCCGCCAAGCCGGTCCAGGACTACCCGGTCTTCCTGGACTACCAGGACGACGTCTACGAGGCCGTCGAGGCCATCGTCGGCGCCGACGTCACCGACCTCTACAGCGTCAAGGGCTCGCGCGAGCGCGTCCTGACCAAGCAGGAGCGCGACGAAGAGGGCGACAAGATCAAGACCGCCCTGCTGGAGAAGCTCGGCGACCAGTTCGAGGGCCGCGAGGGCGAGATCGGTGCGGCGTTCAAGGCCATCACCAAGCAGGCCATCCGCACCCAGGTCCTGCGCGACCAGGTCCGCATCGACGGTCGTGGTCTCGCCGACATCCGTCCGCTGCACTCCGAGGTCGGCGTGATCCCGCGGGTCCACGGC
This sequence comes from Nocardioides sp. NPDC057577, assembly GCF_042801335.1. Lineage (NCBI taxonomy): Bacteria > Bacillati > Actinomycetota > Actinomycetes > Propionibacteriales > Nocardioidaceae > Nocardioides > Nocardioides sp. NPDC057577. Next base: position 11,232 of record NZ_JBHVGB010000038.1, read on the forward strand.
TCGGCGCTCTTCGAGCGCGGCGAGACCCAGATCCTGGGTGTCACCACCCTCGACATGCTCAAGATGGAGCAGCAGCTCGACACGCTCTCCCCGGAGAAGCACCGTCGCTACATGCACAAGTACGTCTTCCCGCCGTTCTCCACCGGTGAGACCGGCCGCGTCGGCTCGCCCAAGCGTCGCGAGGTCGGCCACGGTGCGCTCGCCCGTCGCGCGCTCCTGCCGGTGCTCCCGAGCCGCGAGGAGTTCCCCTACGCGATCCGCCAGCTCTCCGAGGCGATGGGCTCCAACGGCTCCACCTCGATGGGCTCGGTCTGCGCCTCGACGATGTCGCTGCTCAACGCCGGTGTCCCGCTGAAGGCCCCGGTCGCCGGCATCGCGATGGGTCTGATCTCCGGTGAGATCGACGGCGAGACGAAGTACGTCGCGCTCACCGACATCCTCGGTGCCGAGGACGCCTTCGGCGACATGGACTTCAAGGTCGCCGGCACCGCGGAGTTCGTGACCGCGCTGCAGCTCGACACCAAGCTCGACGGCATCCCGGCCGAGGTCCTCGCCCAGGCCCTCAACCAGGCCCGGGACGCGCGTACGACCATCCTGGACGTCATGCACGAGGCCATCGGCGGCGTCGAGGAGATGGCGCCGACCGCTCCGCGGATCATCACCGTGAAGGTCCCCGTGGACAAGATCGGCGAGGTCATCGGCCCGAAGGGCAAGGTGATCAACCAGATCCAGGAGGACACCGGCGCCCAGATCTCCATCGAGGACGACGGCACGGTGCTCATCGGTGCGACCGACGGCAGCGCCGCCGAGGCCGCCCGTGCGGCGGTCAACGCGATCGCCAACCCGACCATGCCCGAGGTCGGCGAGCGCTACCTCGGCACGGTCGTGAAGACGACCAACTTCGGCGCCTTCGTCGCCCTGCTCCCGGGCAAGGACGGCCTGCTCCACATCACCAAGCTGCGCGCCCTCAACGGCGGCAAGCGGGTGGAGTCGGTCGAGGACGTCGTCGAGGTCGGCCAGAAGATCCAGGTCGAGATCGCCGAGATCGACGACCGCGGCAAGCTCTCGCTCGCCCCGGTGCTCGAGGAGGAGGCTCCTTCCGAGGAGGCTCCTGCTGAGGCCACCACCGAGGCCGCAGACGAGGAGTGACCTTGGCGTCACGCGCTACCCGGGGGACCGGTCGACACATGGGTGTCGGCCGGTCCTCCGGCTATAACCAGGAGCCCGGCACCACCGTCACGCTCGAGCAGACCGAGGTCAACGGCGCGGTGACGTCGCTGGTACGCCGCACGGTCCATCCCTCGGGCCTGCGGATCGTGACCGAGCAGATGGCCGGGGTCCGCTCGGCCGCGGTCGGCGTCTTCGTCGGCGTCGGGTCCCGGGACGAGACCGCGCGTCAGCACGGCTGCTCCCACTTCCTCGAGCATCTGCTGTTCAAGGGCACCCCGTCGCGTACGGCCTTGGAGATCTCCTCCTCGATGGACCGCGTCGGTGGGGAGTTCAACGCCTACACCGCCAAGGAGTACACGTGCTTCCACGCGCGGGTGCTCGATGTCGACCTGCCCCTCGCCATCGACGTCGTGGGCGACATGCTGACCTCCTCGCTGATCACGGGGGAGGACGTGGAGGCCGAGCGGGACGTCATCCTCGACGAGATCGCGATGCACGACGACGACCCCGACGACGTGATCCACAACCTCGTCTCCGCGCAGGCATGGGGTGCCGAGACGCCGCTCGGGCGGGGCATCGCCGGCACGGAGGCCTCGATCTCCGCCCTGACCCGGGACGAGATCAACGACTTCTACCAGGCGCACTACGTGGCGCCCCGGATGGTCGTCTCGGTCGCGGGCAACCTGGACCACGACGAGGTCGTGGCGATGGTGGAGAAGGCGTTCTCCGGCTCGGGATTCCTGCAGGGGCCGGCCGCGCCGGTGCCTCCGCGTGAGGGGTCGCCGCTCGAGGTCGCCCCCGGGCAGGTCAGCGCCCAGCGCCCGCTGGAGCAGGTCAACGTCATCTTGGCCCGTGAGGGTCTGCAGCGTGGCGATGACCGGCGCTTCGCCTTCGAGGTGGTCAACACCGCCGTCGGCGGCGCGACCTCCTCGCGGCTCTTCCAGGAGGTCCGCGAGCACCGCGGCCTGGCCTACTCGGTCTACTCCTACGCCTACAGCCACGCCGAGACGGGCCTCTTCGGGGTCCAGGTCGGCTGCCTGCCGGCCAAGCTCGACGAGGTCCTCGAGGTCGTACGCTCCGAGCTGGCGGCCGTCGCCCGCGACGGCATCACCGCCGAGGAGCTCGAGCTCGGCAAGGGCCAGCTGCGTGGCGGCCTCGTGCTGGGCCTGGAGGACTCGGCCTCCCGGATGTCCCGCATCGGCCGCGCCGAGCTGGTCCACCGTGAGCTCTACTCGATCGACGAGGTGCTGGCGCGGATCGACGCGGTCACCCTCGAAGAGTGCCGTGAGGTCGCGGCCGAGATCCTGACCCGCCCGGAGATCCTCGCGGTAGTGGGACCGGCCTGACGCCGAGTCGGCTCGTCACGACGAGCCGACTCCGCGCGGTCCGGGTCAGCGCTTGCCGATGATCCCGACGGCGGCGGGGACCTTGGAGTCGACGATGGAGACGCGGAAGCCGGCGTCGGCCAGGGCCTTGCTCGACTTCTCGACGATCTCGGGGACCTGCTCGCGCTGGGTGGCCTCGTAGAAGAGGTTGACCGTGCCGCCGGGCAGCACGCGCTCATGGAGCAGCGCGATCTCGGCGGATGCGTCACGCACCCAGAACAGGTTGACGTTGAACGCGAATACCTTCGTCAGCCGCTTGACCGGGACCCGCAGCGTCGCGAGGTCGATCTGGCGGACGGTGAGGCGTCCTGCCTCCAGGTACTTCGCGCATCGTCGCTTCGTACGATCGACACCCGACTCCGAGCGGTCGATCGCAAATAGCTTTCCGGTCTCCAGCCGGCTACAGATCAGCTCGGCACCAGCCCCCGGGCCACAGCCGATCTCAAGGACATGATCGTTCGGTTGAATGTCCATGAAATCAACGGCCCAACGGATCCGAGCAGGGATCGTCTGCACCACCATGGGTCCAAGACTGCCAGATCCTCCTTCGGTTCCGCGCACAGCCCCTTCGAGAAGCTCACGGTGTCGCCCCGCGCAATGTTCATCGGATGGTGGTAGATCGTTGCTGGAGCGTGATCTATAGGGTGTGGCCTCATGACTAAGGTGGCTGTTCTCGGTGCACGTGGCAAGCTCGGTTCGGCGGTCTGCGAGGCCGTCGAGTCCGCCGACGACCTGGAGCTCGTCGCCAGGATCGGTCGCGGCGACAACATCGAGGCGATCACCGACGCCGGTGCCGAGGTGGCCGTCGATGTCACCACCCTCGAGGCGGTGATGGGCAACACGGAGTTCTGCCTGTCCCACGGCGTGCACACGGTGATCGGCACCTCGGGTTTTGGGCCCGACCGCGTCGAGCAGCTCGAGAGCTGGCTCGCGAAGACCCCGGGCGTCGGCGCGATGGTGGTGCCCAACTTCTCGGTCGGCGCGGTGCTGATGATGCGGTTCGCCGAGCTCGCCGCCGCCCACTTCCCGTCGGTGGAGATCGTCGAGACCCACCATGAGCGGAAGGCCGACGCCCCCTCGGGTACGGCACGCAGGACCGCCGAGCTCGTCGCTGCGGCGCGCCGCGAGGCCGGGGTGGACCCGGCGCCCGACGCGACCACCTCGGCCCTCGACGGGGCCCGTGGGGCCTCTGTGGACGGCATCCCGGTGCACTCCCTGCGGATGTCCGGATCGGTCGCCCACCAAGAGGTCATCCTCGGCGGTGTCGGCGAGCTCCTGACCATCCGCCACGACTCGCTCTCGCATGCCTCCTTCGCCCACGGCGTGCTCGCCGCGGTCCGCGGCATCGGCTCGCGACCCGGGCTCACGATCGGCCTGGAGGAAGTCCTCGGTCTCGTCTGAGACCGGAGGAGAGTCGGCTCAGCCCGGGCAGAGGTCGCCGCGCCGGAGCCGCCTGTCCGTGGGCTGTTCGGTGGGGTCGGCGAGCAGGCTGCGGTAGTCGTCGTGCTGCAACGGTCCGTCGGCGAGCTCACCCGAGGACCGTGGTACCTGCAGCGGCTCGGCGTCGTACTCCATCTCCACCTGGTCCACGCCGGGGATCGAGGTCAGCGACAGCACCGTCTGCGCCGTCGCGAGCACGACCCGGTTGGTGGCGATCGTGTCCTCGGTCGAGATGCGGAGGTGGGCGGTGCGGCCGGTGATCGCCACGAGTTTCAGCCATCTGTCCGGAGGCAGGGCCGTGCCGAGGCCGGAGCCCAGGTCGCGCGCCGAGGGCCCGTCGCCGAGCTGGTCGAGGATGTCCCTCGCGACCCCGGTGAGGGTCTTCGAGCAGAAGCTCGCCGCCGGCCGGCCGACGAGCCGGTCCTCGGCGTCGACCCAGTAGAGCCGAGGCCCGGAGAGCCCGCTCGCCGCGCCCGAGGGGACCTCGTCGACGTCGTCGAGCAGGTGGTACGGCACCTCCGAGGGGTCGACGGTGCGCACCTGGTCGTCGTCGGGGACTCCGCACGAAGCCGCCGCGAGCAGGAGGAGGCCGGCGGCGCCCGCCGCCCACGACGTACGCAGCCCCCTCATGATGCCTCTCGCCCCGAGGAGGTCCTCGCCGTCGGTGCCAGCGGGAAGGAGAGCACGAAGTCGGCGCCGCCGGAGTCGGCCTCGCGACACCAGACCGAGCCGTCGTGGAGCTGCGCGGTCTGAGCGACGATGCTCAGTCCCAGCCCGCTCCCGGTGGTCGCGCCGCGGGCGCCCGTCCGGGCGAACCTGTCGAAGATGCGCTCTCGTTCGGCGGCAGGGACCCCGGGGCCGGAGTCGATGACATGGATCTCGGCGTAGCCCCGGCGGGCGATCGCGCGCACCGCGCTCAGTCCGCCGCCGTGGGTCTCCGCGTTGCGCACCAGGTTGGCGAGTGCCCGGTGCACCTGGAGCCGGTCGGCATAGATCACCAGATCCGCGGGGACGTCGACGGTGGCCCGGCCGCCGATCTCGGCCTCGGCGAGGGTCGCGGCGACCAGGTCCGCGACGCCGAGCACCTCCCACTCCGACTCGCGCACACCCGCGTCGAGCCGTCCCAGCGTGATCAGGTCCTCGAGCGCACCGCGGAACCGGTCCAGCTCGCCGGCCATCAGCCCGACGGCGGTCGCCGAGCTCGGCGAGAGCGTGCTGTCGCCCTGCAGGACACCGAGACTGGTGGTGAGGGTGGCGACCGGCGTACGGAGCTCGTGGCTGACGTCGGCCGCGAAGCGGGCGTCATGGTCGAGGCGCTCGACGACGGTGTCGACCATCGTGTTGAACGACCCGGTGAGGGTGGCCAGGTCGGGGTCGTCGGTCGCCTCGACCCGGGTGTCGAGCTCTCCGGCGGAGATCCGTGCGGCGGCAAGTGCGACCTGCCGCAGCGGCCGCAGCACCCGGCGGGCCGCGTACCAACCCAGGACTCCGCCGGCGAGGGTCGTGACGGCCGCTGAGATCGCGAGCGCGTAGCCCATCGTGTCGAGGGTCTCGCTGAGCTCCTTGGCGTGGGTGACCTCGTAGTAGTCGGCGTCCACGCCTTCGAGCGGGACGCCGACCACGATGTTGGGCCGGTCGCCGGTATCGGTCCAGGACAGCGCGACCTCTCCGGCCTCGACGCTGGTCGCGACGTTGCTGGTGGCGTCGTGGGCCTGCGTGGTGAGATCGGAGGAGTACCACTGGCCGTCCTGGTGGACGAACACCGTGGTGCGTCTCGGTGGGGCGATCTCGGAGAGGACCTCGGCGACGTTCACGCCGTTCGTACGCAGCCGCTCCTTGACCAGCGCCGCGTCGATGTAGGCCTGCTGCAGTGCGTTCCGCTCGCGCTGGACGATCAGGTAGTGACGCGCGGAGAAGTAGGTGCTGAAGGCGAGGATCAGGCTGATCAACAGCGCGCCGGCGGCGAATGCCGCCACGACGTTGGCGCGCAGCCCGCTCCGCACCTGCCTCCGGATCATCGCGGATCCAGCCGGTAGCCCAGTCCACGGACCGTCGAGATGACGCCGCCGGCCACCGGGTCGTTGTCGACCTTGTTGCGCAACCGGCTGACGTGCACGTCGACGACCCGGACGTCGCCGTGGTGGCCCTCGGGCCACATCTGGCTGACCAGGTTCTCGCGGGTCATCACCCGGCCGGGACCGGCCGTCAGCGCCAGCAGGAGCTTGAACTCCGTGCTGGTGAGGTGCAGGTCCTCGCAGCCGCGACGCAGGGTGGCGGCGGCCGGGTCGAAGACCAGCGGTCCGTCCGTCGAGTCGAGCACGATGCTTCCGGCTGGGGTGTAGCCGCCGGCGGAGGACACGAGCGGGTAGTCCGGGCGCCGCAGCGCGGCCTTGATCCGGGCCCTGACCTCGGCGACGTCGAACGGCTTGCGGACGTAGTCGTCCGCTCCTGCCTCGAGCGCGGCGACCACGTCCTTGGACCCGTCGCGGGCGCTGATCACGATGATGGGGGCGGTCGTCCGTGGGCGAACGCTGCGGATGAAGGTGAATCCGTCGATGCCGCCGAGCATCAGGTCGACGAGCATCACGTCGAACGGCTCGGCGGCGTCCAGATCGAGGGCGATCTCGGCATCGTCGGCCTCGCCGACCACGTACCCCTCCTGCTCGAGGAAGAGCCGGAGAGAGGTACGCAGCCCGTAGTCGTCCTCCAGGATGAGCACTCGCTTGGCTGCCTCTTGCACGTCCCGCATCGTCTCACCCGACCGGTCAGGAGGCCGACCCGTGGCGGCCTACCGGCAGCAAGTGACACGAAACTGACACGAAACTGCGAAGGGTCCTCCATACAGCGTCGGCAGTGTAGACCGCATGAGCGAGCGCCAGCGAGCGACCATGGATCTCAGGTCGCCGCCTCCGTATTCTTCGCTCTCTTTGACGGCGGGGGCGGCATGAGCGAGGGGGACTTCTACCCGGTCGACGAGACCGTCGTCGTCCCGTTCTCGGACGCCACCTGCCTGCGGGCGATCCACAACCTGCGCTGGCGGCTGGCGGAGATGCTCGCGGGCGGTCCTGAAGCGGTCGTGGTCGACCTGGCAGGTCTGACCGGGTTCTCCTCGACGACCGTCGCGGCACTGCTGTGGGCCAAGCGGCGCTGCGGGACGCGGGGCGTGCCTCTTCGCCTCCGCAACGCCGATCCGGCGCTCGCCGGGCGGCTCCGCCGCGCCGGCCTCGACACCATCTGGGACATCCGAACGGCTCCGGCCACCCCCACCCGAAAGGTCACCTGATGAGCAACCACCTCCACGAGTCGGACCGCGAGGACGCAGTCGATCTGCTGACGCCGGACCAGGCGATGAGCCAGGTGCGTGCGTGGACCGACTCGCGGGTCGTCGGCGACCGCGCCGCCAACCGGCTCGAGGTGCTCGCCGCCTTCGGCGTCCACGTGGCCGTCTCGAACCTGCCGGGCGAGATCTGGGTCAAGCTGGCGTGGCGTACGCCGACCCGGGTCGAGCTCTCCACGGTCTGGACGCTCACCAGCGTGCCCGCGGCCGGACCCGAGCCCTACATCGCCGAGAAGCTCACCGACCTGGCCGGCTCCTGGAGCTTCCAGGGCCGTGCGGGCGTCGCCAGCCTCGTCTGCGAGGTCGAGGACTCCGGGACGGGCGAGGCTCAGCGGTAGTCGTCGGGGAGCTGGGCGCCGATCTTGACCTGCGGCTTGGGCAGGCGCAGGGGACGGATCTGGATGGAGCGCATGATCGCGTAGTAGGTGGTGCCCTTGAGGTCGTTGTCGGGGAAGCGGCGCTTGAGCTCCTTGCGGAGCAGGAAACGCAGCGCGACCAGGTTGATGATCACGGTGGCCATCACGACAAGGGTGAAGAGCTGGGAGTACATCGCCAGCTCGAGGCTGATGTAAGGCACCACGAGCGCGATGATCAGCACCGGGAGCACGATCTCGGCGAAGGTGAACCGAGCGTCGATCCAGTCGCGGATGAATCGCTTGACCGGGCCCTTGTCACGCAGCGGAAGGTAGCGCTCGTCGCCGGTCTTCATCGCCTGGCGCATCTTGTCGCCCTGCTCGGAGCGCTGGGCGCGGTTGGCGGCGTTGATCTCCTTGCGCGAACGCGGCTGCTTGAGGCGCGCCTTGCGAGCAGCCTCCGCTTCCTTGCGCGAAGGGGTCGGACGACCCTTGCCGATCTCCTTGACCGGGTTCTCGGGCTCGACGACCTGCGGGGCTGGGGACTTGCGACCGAACAACTTAAGTGACCTCTTACCTGTTGGCTGGGACACATACAGGGTATCCCGATCGACCTTGACAGCGAGTTTTGTGGACCCGGCCTAAGGTGAGAGGCAACACTTGTCCTAGGACGACGAGAGTCCAGCGGCAAGCGACGACGCGGGGCGGCCGGCGGTCGGCCGCATATGAGAGGCGTAAAGGGAACCGATGAGTGTGATGAAGCGGCTGAGCCTGGTCTTCAAGGCGAAGGCAAACAAGGCGCTCGACAAGGCCGAGGACCCACGGGAGGTGCTCGACTACAGCTACCAGAAGCAGCTTCAGATGCTGCAGCAGGTGCGCCGCGGTGTCGCGGACGTCGCGACCAGCCGCAAGCGCGTCGAGCTGCAGATCAACGGGCTCAAGCAGCAGTCCGACAAGCTCACCCAGCAGGCCCAGAAGGCCATCGAGATGAGCCGTGAGGACCTGGCCCGCGAGGCCCTCACGCGCAAGAGCGGTCTCACCCAGCAGATGAACGACCTCAACACCCAGCTCGCCACCCTCCAGGGCGAGGAGGAGAAGCTGACCCTCGCCCAGCAGCGGCTGCAGGCCAAGGTGGAGTCCTTCCGCACCAAGAAGGAGACCATCAAGGCGACCTACACCGCCGCCGAGGCGCAGACCCGCATCAACGAGGCGATCTCCGGCATCGGCGAGGAGATGGGCGACGTCGGCATGGCCATGCAGCGTGCCGAGGACAAGACCTTGGAGATGCAGGCTCGCGCGGGCGCCGTCGACGAGCTGCTCGCCTCCGGTGCGCTCGACGACCTCACCGCCGGTCCCTCCGACGACATCACTCGTCAGCTCGACGCGCTCAGCTCGACCAGCGACGTCGAGGCCGAGCTCGCCGCGCTGAAGGGCCTCAGCGCCCCGCAGCAGACCCAGGCGCTGCCCGGTGCCGACGCCAACGCGCCGGTCATCGACGTGGAGTCGACCGAGAAGAAGGCCGAGCAGTGATCGTACGCATCCTGGGCGAGGGGCAGTACGACCTCGACGAGGCCGCTGTCGACAAGCTCAACGAGCTCGACGCCGCGGTCGAGGCCGCCAGCAAGGGCACCGACGAGGCCGTCTTCGACGCGGCCCTGGAGACGCTGCTCGAAGGCGTACGCTCGATGGGCACCGCCCACCCGGTCGACGCGATCGACTCCTCCGACCTGATCCTTCCCGGACCCGGCTCCACGCTCGCCGAGGTCTCCGAGATGCTCGGCGACGAGGGTCTGATCCCCGGGTAGAGACATGTCACGCTTCCAGGGTGATGCCGGGCTGACCGTCCGGATGACCACGGTGATGTTCCTGCTCGGCGCGTTGTTCGTCGGGCTCGTCGTGGCGCTGATGTTCGTCATGCCCGCGCAGTGGGCGCCGATCATCGGCATCGTCGGGCTCGGCATCGCCTGGTGGCAGTGGTACGCCTCCGACACCCTCGCGATGCGCGCCATGGGCGCGCGCGAGGTGTCGGCCGAGGAGGCTCCTGAGCTGCACGCGATGATCGATCGGCTGTGCACGCTGGCCGACATGCCGAAGCCGCGGGTCGGGATCGCGCACACCGACATGCCCAACGCCTTCGCCACCGGCCGCTCGCCGAAGCGGTCCGCGGTCGTGGTGACCACCGGCATCATGCAGCGCCTGACCGCCGAGGAGCTCGAGGGCGTGCTCGCCCACGAGCTGTCCCACGTCGCCCATCGCGACGTGCTGGTGATGACGGTCGCCTCCTCGGCCGGCATCGTGGCCGGGATGCTGAGCCGCGGCTCCCAGTACGGTGCGTACGCAGGCGGTGGCCGCCGCGACAACAACAACGGTCTCCCGGTGTGGTTGGTGGTGCTGCTGGTCTCGCTGGCCGTCTACGCCGTCTCCTGGGTGCTGCTGCGGATGCTGTCGCGCTACCGCGAGCTGGCCGCCGACCGGGCCGGGGCGCAGCTGACCTTGAAGCCGGGTGCGCTGGCCAGCGCCCTGCAGAAGATCACCGGTGAGATCTCCGCGATCCCGAGCCGCGACCTGCGGTCCTCGCAGGCGATGAACGCCTTCTTCATCGCGCCGGCGATCAGCGGCCAGTCGCTGCGTACGCTCACCTCGACGCACCCTTCGCTGGAGCAGCGCCTGGAGCAGCTCGCCAGGATCGAGGCGGAGCTCGGCCGCCCCAACCAGTAGGGTCGCCTTCGTGGGCTTCTGGGACGTCATCACGGGTCGTACGCGACCGAAGCAGGCCAACCTCGACGCACTGTTCGCGGTGCCGACCGCCGCACTCACCATGCAGACCTCGCTCGGGCTGGTCCCGACCGGCGACGGAGCGGTCTGCTACCGGGCGGCGGCCGGGGCTGGTTTCGCCGGCACGCAGAACGACATCGTCGAGCTCCTCGGCGCCTCCGAGGGCGCACCGACGGTGACCACGAGCGTCGACGAGTTCGGCTTCACCTGGCTCAGCGTCGACCACGAGTCGCTGGACCCGGCCAACCCCGACATCACCGGCCTGGTCACCGACCTCCACGCGGTCAACACCACCCTGGAGATGAACGGCTTCGGCTCCGGTCTGCTGTGCTCGCTGATCGCCTTCGAGGGGGCCGACGGCCGCAGCGTGGGCCTCATCTACCTCTACAAGCAGGGCACCTTCTATCCCTTCGTCCCGACCGGTCCGCAGCAGCGCGACAACCTGCTCGAGATCAACGTCCGCACCGCGATCGAGGGCGACCTGCCGGTCGAGAAGGATCTCTCCCGTTGGCTCGCGCTCTGGGGCGCCCCCGGCCTCTGAGGCCGATCCTTCGACGACGATGGAACGAGCACGGAGCTTCGGAGCGGTCGCGGAGGACTACGAGCGCTTCCGTCCCGGCTACCCCGACGCCCTGGTGGTGCTGGTGAACGAGGTCGCCGACGGCCCGGTGCGACGGGCGATCGAGATCGGTGCCGGCACCGGGAAGGCGACCCGGACGTTCGCGGCCGCCGGGATCGAGGTGGTCGCGACCGACCCCGACGCCGACATGCTCAGCGTGCTCCGGCGCGAGTGCTCCGGACTGCCGGTGACCACCGTGCGCGCTGCTCTGGAGGAGCTCGACCCGGCGGCCTACGAGCCGTTCGACCTGCTCTACGCGGCCGCCGCCTGGCACTGGACGACGCCGGCGACGCGGTGGGACCTCGCCACCGCCCTGGTCCGCGACGGGGGAGCGGTGGCCTTCTTCGGAGGCCCGTTCGTGCTGGCCGACGTCGAGGTCGCGGCCGTCGAGGACGAGCTGATCGCGGCGTACGCCCCGGAGGGCCGCCACGTGCCGGCGCCGTCCGCGGTGGACGCGCCGATGCTGTTCCCCGGGGACGAGATGCTGGCCGACGGCCGGCTGTATGACGTACGCGAGCGGGAGGTGCCGCGCCGGTTCACCCTCGCTCGGGCGGACTATGTGCGCCACCTCGACACGATCTCCGCGGTCCGGATCCTCCCGGCCGCCGACCGGTCCGCGCTCCTCGCCGACCTGGCCGCGGCCCTCCCCGACCAGGTGGAGGTGTGTGCGGACCTGATGGTCCACACCGCTCGCCGTGCCCGGCGACGCGACTGATTCACAGGCTCTTTCATAGCCTCTCCACAGCCGGAGCCGACCTCCCGCACAGTCACGCACACGACAGTCCTCTCGTCATGCCTCCGGCGCCGCCGGAGGCGTAGGAGAGAGGCAGTGTGGTGCGCAAGAGACTCACGGAGCGGTGGCGGAGGCTCGGGCGTACGGCCCGGATCCTGCTCGCCGCCGGAGTGGCGGCAGCGGTGGTCGGTGGCGGAGCGGGCGCGTATGCGCTCACCCGCGAGGACACCGCGCAGGCACAGGCGGTGCAGGTCCAGGCGACATCGGGGACCGTGAAGGAGACGGTGTCGGCCAGTGGCACCGTCGAGGCGGCCGAGACCGCCGACCTGTCCTTCGAGGTCTCCGGAACGGTCACGAAGATCTACGCGGCCGAGGGCGACACCGTGGAGAAGGGCGACGCGCTGGCCCGGGTGGACGACACCACCCTGGTCGCCAGCCGCACCGCGGCCAAGTCGGCCCTCACCGCCGCCCAGGAGCAGCTCGACACCGACGAGTCCTCGGGGGCCGCCGACGTACAGATCGCCTCGGACGAGGCCGCCGTGGCGGCCGCCGAGGCCGACCTGGACTCCGCCCGCCAGGCCGTGGACGACGCCGTGCTGCGCGCCACGATCGGCGGCACGATCACCGGCTTCGACCTCGCCGTCGGGGACGTCGTGGGCTCATCGTCCGGCTCCTCGGGCTCGTCCTCGGGCTCGTCCTCGGGTGGATCCGGCGGTGACTCCGGTGGGTCCGGCTCGTCGATGGGCGGTACCTCGGGCGGCACCAGCGACAGCTCCTCGACATCGACGAGCACCGGCACCGTCTCGATCGTCTCCGCGGGAGAACATGTCGTCGAGGCGACCGTCAGCGCGGACGACGCGGCCTCGCTGAAGAAGGGCCTGCAGGCGACCGTCACCGTCAACGGGGTCGACGAGGAGGTCTTCGGGACCGTCGCGACAGTCGGCAAGGTCGCCGAGACGAGCTCCTCGGGTGCCGCGGTCTTCCCGGTGAGCATCACAGTCACCGGTGAGCGCGACGACCTCTACCCAGGCACCTCGGCCACGGCCGAGATCACCGTGAAGCAGCGCGAGGACGTGCTCACCGTGACCAGCGCTGCCATCACCACCGACGGCGACCAGGCGTACGTCCAGAAGCTCGTCGACGGCAAGACGGTCAAGACCGCGGTGACGATCGGTGACGTCTACGGCGCCACGACCGAGATCACCGACGGGCTCGCCGAGGGTGACACGGTCGAGATCGAGGCCTTCACCCGTCCCGGCGGGTCGAGGTCCAGGAGCCAGGAAGGCGGCCAGGAGGGCGGCTTCGGTGGCTTCGGTGGCGAGGGGGAGATGGGACAGCTGCCCGGCGGCGGTCAGTTCCCCGGTGGCGGGATGCCCGGCCAGATGGGTGGCGGTCGGTGAGCGCGAGCGCCCCGGTCGTCTCCGTGGACGGCGTGCGGAAGACGTACCGGTCCGGATCGATCGAGTTCGAGGCGCTGCGTGGCGTCGACATGGAGATCGAGGCGGGGGAGTACGTCGCCGTGATCGGGCCCTCCGGCTCCGGCAAGTCGACGCTGATGAACATCCTCGGCTGCCTCGACGTGCCGACCGAGGGCAGCTACCACCTCGGCGGCGAGGACGTCTCGACGATGTCGGAGGCATCCCTCGCCCACGTACGCAACCGGCGGATCGGCTTCGTGTTCCAGCAGTTCAACCTGCTGCCGAGCCTGCCCGCCTGGCGCAACGTCGAGCTTCCGCTGACGTACGCCGGGGTGCCCAGGTCGCAGCGGCGCGAGCGCGCCGCCCGGGCCCTGGAGCGGGTCGGGCTCGGTGACCGGCTCGAGAACCGGCCAGGTGAGCTCTCCGGCGGTCAGCAGCAGCGGGTCGCGGTGGCCCGGGCGCTGGTCACCGAGCCGGACATCATCCTGGCCGACGAGCCGACCGGAAACCTCGACTCGGGCTCGACCGAGGCCGTCCTCGCGCTGCTCGACGAGCTGCACGCGAGCGGGCGGACCATCGTGCTGATCACCCACGAGCACGAGGTCGCCGCCCGCGCCGGCCGCAGGCTGACCATCCGCGACGGTCTGATCACGGCCGACGAGCCGGTGCTCGCTACGGGGGCGGTCCGATGAGCTGGGCCGAGACTCTCGCGACCGCCTGGGACGCGGTGCGCTCGCACCGGATGAGGTCGCTGCTCACGATGCTCGGCATCGTCATCGGGATCGCCTCGGTGATCCTCACCGTCGGCCTCGGCCAAGGAGCGCAAGACCAGGTCAAGAGCCAGATCAGCGCGCTGGGGAGCAACCTGCTGATCGTCTCGCCGGGCTCCTCGACCTCCTCGGCAGGCGTACGCGGCGGCTTCGGGTCCGCCTCCACGCTGACCCTCTCCGACGCCGAGGCGCTCGGCGACGACGACGCCGCTCCCGACGTCAAGGCGGTCGCCCCGGTGACCACCTCGAACGCGCAGCTCGACACCGCCTCGACGAACTGGACGACATCGCTGGTCGGTGCCACGACCACGTGGCCGCAGGTGCGCAAGCGCGAGGTCGCGACCGGGCGGTTCTTCACCTCCGAGGAGGTCGCCTCGGGGGCGAAGGTGGTCGTGCTCGGCGCCGACACCGCCTCCGAGCTCTTCACCGGGCCGGCCAGCCCCGTCGGGGAGACGGTCTCGGTCGGCGGCACCGCGCTGACCGTCATCGGGGTGCTGGAGTCGACCGGCGCGAGCTCGTCCGGCTCCACCGAGGACGACACCGCGGTCACGCCGATGGGCACCGCGAAGTCGCTGACCGGTTCGACCAGCAGTTCGGTCTCGACGGTCTACGTAGAGGCGGTCTCCGACGAGGCCCTGCCGGCGGCCTACCAGGAGATCAACGCGCTGCTGCTCAACCTGCACGGCGTGAGCGCCGACGAGGCCGACTTCTCGATCTCCTCGCAGGACTCGCTGGTCGAGACCGCCAATGCCACCAACAAGACCCTGACGGTGCTGCTCGGCGGCATCGCGGCGATCTCGCTGCTCGTGGGCGGCATCGGCGTCATGAACATCATGCTCGTCTCCGTCACCGAGCGGATCCGCGAGATCGGCCTGCGCAAGGCGCTCGGCGCGACCCCGTCGGTGATCCGGCGCCAGTTCCTGGCCGAGGCCTCCCTGCTCGGCCTGGCCGGCGGTGTCGTCGGCATCGTCATCGCCGCCATCGGCGCCTGGGGTCTGCCCGGTCTGATCGACCAGCCCGTGTCCCTGTCGCTCCTCGCCACCGCTGCCGCGCTGGTCACCTCCCTGGCGCTCGGCGTCGGCTTCGGGGTCTACCCCGCGAGCCGGGCCGCTCGCCTGACCCCGATCGACGCTCTCCGCAGCGAGTGACACCACCATCTCGACGTACGAAGGAATCTCGATGACCAACACGTTCACGCTCCGCACGCGCCGCTCCCGGGCGACGTCGCTCGCCGCTCTCGCCACCGTCGGGCTCATCGCCCTGGCAGGTTGTGGCGCCGACAGCGACGCGGCCACCGACCAGCAGGGGCAGGGGTACGGCCAGGGCCAGGGTCAGGGGCAGGGCCGCGGGATGGGCGGCGGCATGTCGGGCACCTCCGGCGAGATCGCCGCCATCGACGGCAGCACGCTGCAGGTCCAGAGCAGCGACGCCCAGACCGCGGTCACCTACACCGACCAGACCACGATCAGCCAGCAGGTCAGTGCCGCGCTCGCCGACGTCACGGTCGGCAGCTGCGTCATGGTCACCACCGCCGAGGGGTCCGAGTCGAGCGACACTGCTGTGGCAGCCGCGACCGTCCGGATCACCGAGAAGACCGACGGCTCGTGCGCGGGCGGAGGGTTCGGGGGCGGCCAACGGCCCGAGGGAATACCCAGCGACATGCCCAGCGACATGCCGACGGACATGCCCACCGACATGCCCGAGGGGATGCCCTCGGGCGGACCGGGGGGCATGGGCGGCGGCATGGGCACGTCCGGTGAGGTGACCGCGGTCAGCGACTCGGGCTTCACCGTGGCGGCGACCTCGCGCGGTTCCGAGGAGACGACCTCGGTGAGCGTCACGGTCGGCTCCGAGACCACCTACACGACCACGAGGACGGCGACGAAGAGCGCTCTGGTCGTCGGCACCTGCGTGACCGCCACCGGCGAGGCCGACGACACCGGGGCGGTCACCGCCGAGCGGATCTCGGTCTCCGACCCGGTCGAGGGCGAGTGCACCACCGGCTTCGGTGGCCGCGGCGGGATGCCGGGCGGCGCGCCGGGCCAGGACGGGGCTTCCTCGTGAGGCGCGTCTCCCGTACCTGGATCAAGGCGGCCTCCGGCGCCGCGGCGCTGGTCGTGGTCGCGGGCGGTGGCTACACGGCGTACGCAGCGACCGCGTCGTCCTCGGCCGGCTACCGTACCGCCGCGGTCACCACCGGCGACGTGGAGCAGACCCTCTCGCTGAACGGCACCGTCGCGCCCAACGGCCGCGCCGACCTCGCCTTCGCCACCGACGGGATCGTCGAGACCGTCGTCGCCGAGGGCGACACCGTGAAGAAGAACCAGGTGGTGGCCCGGTTGGACCGTACGTCACTGAAGAAGTCGCTCACCGCCGCCAAGGCCACGCTCGCCGCGGCCAGGGCGCAGCTGGCGAGCGACAAAGAGGCTCAGATCTCTGGTGTCACCTCGGCCACGGCCTCCGACTCGGACTCGGGCTCGGGGACAATCGCCTCGCCGAGCTCCGCGTCCGGCACGTCGCCGTCGAACGAGGTCGTCGCGGCAGTCTGGACCGGGACGACCCCGACGACCCTGCCGACGGCGACCGGCGTCTCGACCGACGCGAGCGCCGATCTGGTCGCCACGGTGAAGGGGCTGCAGAACGCGGTGGTCTCGGCCCAGAAGGCGCTCGACGCCGCCGACGCCGAGCTCGGCACGGCGCAGACCGACCTCGCCTCGGCCCTGGAGAAGCTGACCGCGCTGGTCGCCGCCGGCGGCACCCTCGACGAGGACGGTGAGCTCGCCGGCGCGCTGAAGGCTGTCCAGGAGTCCTGTGGCCAGGAGACCTCCGACTCCTGCGACGAGGACCTGGAGACCGCGCTCGGCGCCCAGGACTCGGCCGGCGGGACCGTCACCGAGGCCACCGCGCTGCTCGGCTCGGCACAGTCGGCGCTCGCCGAGGCCAGGACGGCGGTGACGACCGCGAAGGCCGATCTGAAGGACTACAGCGCCCAGTTGGACGAGACGCTCGCGAGCGCCGGTTCGTCCGGTGGGGAGGGCCCGGACCAGTCCGGCGGCGGCCCGCAGGATTCGGGGCAGTCCTCCGGTGGGTCCGGTCAGCCGCCGAGCACCGGCGGCACCCAGGGAGAGCAGAGCGGCGGCGGCCAGAGCGGGTCGGGCGCCACCGGCGGGTCGGGTGTCTCCGGCGGATCGGGTGGATCAGGCGGAGGAGAGAGCGTGACCGCCGCGACCCTGGCCAAGGACCAAGCCGAGATCGACCGGGCGAAGGCCGACGTCGCCGAGGCCAAGGCCGCGCTCGCGGGCGCGGTGCTGAAGGCACCGGCCGCGGGCACGGTCGCCTCGGTCGCCGTGAAGAAGGGCGAGAGCGCGTCTGCCGGCACCGAGGCGGTGACCCTCATCGCCGAGGGCCTGACCAGCGTGGAGCTGACCGTCAGCGCCACCCAGGTCGAGCAGCTCCAGACCGGTCAGGTCGCCGAGGTCACCCCGGCGGGTGCCGAGGAGCCGCTCCCGGGCAAGGTCACCCTGGTCGGCCAGGTTCCCGATACCTCCTCGGGGAGCAGTACCTTCCCGGTGACCGTCACCCTCGACGAGGCCGGTCTCGACCTGCTCGCCGGCAACATGGCCACCGTCGAGGTCGTGGTCGGCTCCGCGGAGGACGTTGCGACGATCCCGGCCTCGGCCCTCTCCAACGGCTCGGTGCTGGTCGTCGACGGTGACACGACCCAGCGCAAGCAGGTCACCACCGGCCTGGTCGGCACCACCCGGATCGAGGTCACCGACGGCCTCGAGAAGGGGCAGCAGGTCGTCCTGGCCGACCTCTCCCAGGACCTGCCGAGCGGCGGCACCTCCGAGGAGCAGGGCTTCGGACGTACGGGCGGCGGCAACACCGTGCAGATGCCGGGTGGCGGCGGCCCCGGCGGGCAGGGTGGCGGCCAGCGATGACCCGGCGAACGACATCGACACGCCACAGCGACCTCACAGGCACCGCACAGCAAACGGCCGCATGATGGAGTCATGACTGCTGGAGGAAAGGATCTGACCCGCGCCGACGGCTCGCCGCTGCGGGTGCTCGTCGTCGACGACGAGGTGAACATCGCCGAGCTGATCGCGATGGCACTGCGGTTCGAGGGCTGGGAGATCACCATGGCCCACTCCGGCTCCAAGGCCGTGGCCGCTGCGAAGGAAACTGCTCCCGACGCGATCGTGCTCGACTGGATGCTGCCCGACTTCGACGGGCTCGAGGTCCTGCGCCGGGTGCGGTCGTCCAACCCGGGCGTACCCGTCCTCTTCCTCACCGCCAAGGACGCGGTCGAGGACCGGGTCGCCGGGCTGACCGCGGGTGGTGACGACTACGTGACCAAGCCGTTCTCGCTCGAGGAGCTCGTCGCCCGGCTGCGTGGACTGATGCGGCGGGCCGGCGCGACGCGGGTCGAGGAGCACTCGGTGATCCGCGTCGGCGACCTGACGATGGACGAGGACTCGCGCGAGGTGCACCGTGCCGGGGAGGAGATCGGCCTCACCGCGACCGAGTTCGAGCTGCTCCGCTTCCTGATGCGCAACCCCCGCCGGGTGCTGTCCAAGGCCCAGATCCTCGACCGGGTCTGGTCCTACGACTTCGGTGGCCAGGCCAACGTCGTCGAGCTCTACATCTCGTACCTGCGCAAGAAGATCGACGCCGGCCGCGAGCCGATGATCCACACGATGCGTGGTGCGGGCTACGTGCTGAAGGCTGCTGAGTGAGTAGCGGTCTCAAGCGGCTGGTCGCGCCGCTGAGCTCGCGCCTGGTCATCACCTCGGTCTCCCTGGTGCTGGTCGTCTCGCTCCTGATCGCCACGTTCGCCACGATCGCGCTGCGCGAGACGCTGATGGATCGCCTCGACCGGGACGTCCACGAGATGGCTCGCGGAATGGCCGGCCCGGGCCCGCGCAGCGACCTCAACATCGGACCGGACTCGGTCATCGCGCTGTTCCCCGAGCAGGGTGAGGCGCAGGGCAACCTCGGCGACTTCGACCCGAACCAGATGGAGCCGCTCAGCGCCGCCGACCTGGAGCTGTTGGAGGACGTGCGCGTCGACGCGCGTCCCCACGAAGTCGAGCTCCCCGACCAGGGCACCTACCGGGTGATCGCCCAGTCCGTCTTCAACCCCAACCTCGGTCAGACGGTGGTCTTCGTCACCGGCCGTTCGACCGACGAGGTCGACAACACGATCGAGAGCCTGGTCTTCTGGGAGGCCCTGCTGACCCTGCTGGGCGTCCTGGCTGCCGCGGGCGCCGGCTACGTCGTCGTACGCCGCCAGCTCAGCCCGCTGCGCGAGGTCGCTGCGACGGCCCACTCCGTCGCCGCGCTACCGCTCTCCTCCGGCGAGGTCGAGGTCACCGAACGGGTTCCTGAGCGGCTCACCGACGAAGACACCGAGGTCGGCCAGGTCGGCGCCGCGCTCAACTCCCTGCTCGACCACGTCGAGACCTCGCTGGCCGAACGTCACCGCAGCGAGCAGCAGGTACGCCAGTTCGTCGCCGACGCCTCCCACGAGCTGCGCACCCCGCTGACCACCATCCGCGGCTACACCGAGCTGGCCCAGCAGCGGCCCGAAGCGGTCCCGACCGCGCTCGGCAAGGTCGAGGAGGAGTCGCTGCGGATGACCGCGCTGGTCGAGGACCTGCTCCTGCTCGCGCGCCTCGACCAGGGCCGCCCGCTCGCCCGTGACTCGGTCGACCTGACCCGGCTGCTCCTGGAGGCCGTCGACGACGCGCGGGTCATCGACCCCTCACACACCTGGCGGCTCGAGCTTCCCGCCGACGCCGACTCCGGTGAGGCCGAGGTGATCGTGACCGGTGACGCCCAGCGACTCCATCAGGTGATCAGCAACCTGCTCACCAACGAGCGGAGGCACACGCCCGCCGGCACCACGGTCACGGTTCGCGTACGTCCTGACGGTTTCGACGTCCACGACGACGGCCCCGGCTTCCCTCCGGCCCTGGTCCCGCACGCGTTCGAGCGCTTCACCCGCGCCGACGAGGCCCGTCAGCGCGACGGTGGCGCCGGCCTCGGCCTCGCCCTGGTGCACGCCATCGTCACCTCCCACGGTGGCACGGTGACCCTCGCCAGCGCCCCGGGGGACACCACGATCGCCGTACGCCTCCCGCGCTCGTCCGGTGGGTGAGGTGGGGTTTTCCCTACCCGGTTCGGCTCCTTGAGCCCATCGTGGGTGAGCGACGGGTTCCTTAGCGTCGAAGGGTGACATCAGCCACCCGAAACCCCAGGAGCCACCCATGACCACACCCGCCCTCGAGGTCACCGGCCTCACCAGGACCTACGGCACCGGTGCGGCCGCCGTGGCCGCGCTCGACGGACTCGACCTGGCCTGCGCGCCGGGCACGTTCACCGCCGTGATGGGGCCCTCCGGCTCCGGCAAGTCCACGTTCCTGACCTGCGCCGGAGCGCTGGAGCAGCCGACGGCCGGCCGCGTCGTCATCGCCGGCCAGGACGTCACCGAGCTGACCGAGGCACGCCGGACCAGGCTGCGCCGCGAGCGGATCGGGTTCGTCTTCCAGGGCTTCCACCTGCTGCCCTACCTCACCGCCGAGCAGAACGTCGCGCTGCCGCTGCGGCTGGCCGGGGGCCGGATCGATGCGACGGCCCGCCGCCGGACCCGCGAGCTGCTCGACCTCGTCGGCCTGGGCGATCGCACCGGCCACCTGCCGGCACAGCTCTCCGGCGGCCAGCAGCAGCGGGTGGCGATCGCCCGGGCGCTGGTGACCGGTCCCGACATCGTCCTCGCCGACGAGCCCACCGGAGCCCTCGACTCGCACACGGCGGCCTCGGTGCTCGCCCTGCTCCGGAGCCTCGTCCACGAGCTCGGCGCGACCGTCGTGATGGTCACCCACGACCCCGTCGCCGCTGCGTACGCGGACAGCGTGGTCTTCCTCGTCGACGGCCGCGCCGTGGGGCGGATGGACAACCCCGCCGCCGAGGCCGTCGCGGGTCAGATGGCACATCTGGACGAGCTCACCGCCCGCACCGAGCCGGAGATGGTGTGATGTTGACCCTCGCACTGCGCTCGTTGCGCCACCGCGCGACCGCCATGACCGCGACGTTCGTCGCGATCCTGCTGGGCACCGCGGTGATGGGTTCGTTCACGCCGTTCATCCAGGTCGCTCTCGAACCCGGCACCCCGAGCGCCGAGCGGGAGACCCTGCTCGTCCTCGGGGGAGTGGTCGGCGCCTGGGGCACCGTCATCGCGCTCTTCTCGATCGTCTCCACCGTCGGGGTCACTGTCCGGCAGCGCGAGGTCGAGATCGGCCTGCTGCGCACCGTCGGCGCCGAGCCCCGCCAGGTCCGCGCCCTGGTTCGGGCGGAGACGCTCGTGGTCGCGCTCGTCGCCACCGTCCTCGGAGCCGGTGTGGCGAGCCTGACCAGCCGAGCGCTCCTCGACCTGCTGCAGTCCGGTGGCGTCGTCAGTGAGCAGGTCGCCCACTCGGGTGGCCGGGTCGCGCTCGCCGCGACCGTCGTGCTGCTCCTGCTCGTGTCCCTGGCTGCTGCCGGCCTGGCCGGATCACGCGCCTCCCGGGGGCCGGCGACGGTCGCGCCCCCCGAAGCCAGGTCGGGCACGGGACGGATCGCCTGGTGGCGGTGGGTGGTGGCCCTGGTCGCCGTCGGCCACGCCACGACCATGGTCGTGATGACCATGGCCACGGGCAAGGACGCCGCCGACCCGTACGACGCGATGGCGATGACCGGCTCCCTCGGGCTCCTGGTCGCGGTGGGTCTCGCGGCGCTGGCACCGCTGCTGCTGCGGGCCGGAAGCCGGCTGCTGCGGCCGCTGCTGGGCGGGACGAGCGGGCACCTGGCGGCGTACAACACCTCGCGGAGGTCGCACCTGCTCGCCGGTGTGCTCGCGCCGGTCATGGTGCTCTCCGCGGCCGCGGTCAGCATCCTGATGCTGGTCGGGATCGATGAGCGTACGTTGCCCACCGGTCTGCCTCCGGAGGTCACCGAGGGCTACGAGACGATCAACCTGCTCAACAACGTGGTCACCGCGATGATCTGCGCGTTCGCCGCGATCATGGTCGTCAACGCCTTCGCGGCCCTTCTCGCCGACCGGCGCCTGGAGCTGCACAGGCTGCGGCTGCTCGGCGCCACTCCCGCTCAGGTGCGCGGCTCCATCCTCGCCGAGGCCGGTGTCGTCGCCGCGGTCGGCACCGTCATCGGTCTGCTCGCCGCGCAGGCGACGATCGTCCCGTTCGCCTACGTCCGGGGTGAGGGCGTGGTGCCCGACGCGCAGCTCTGGCTGCCGCCGCTTCTGGTGGCTGGTGCCGTGGTGCTGACACTGGCCTCGGCGGCCGGTGCGACGAGCCGGGCATTACGCACGACGTCCGGTGCCCGCTGATGTCAGACTCACTCCTGATGGCCGAGTGGGATGCACCGATCCGGACCGTGCGACCGGAGCCGTTCAGCGGGCAGGCGCTCGTCGAACGGCTCCGGCTGACCGGACTGTCGCTGGGCTATGCCCTGATGATGGCGCCCGCCCTGGTGCTGGTGATCCTCACGGTGCTCTCGATCCCGCTCGGGCTGGTGTTCGGGGTCGGCATCGGGATCGCCCTGGGTGCGGTGCCGGCCACTGCGGCCCTCGCCGGAGTGCATCGCCGGGTGAGCGGCATGCTCCTCGGGGAGACCATCCCGGAGACGTACGCAGACCTGAGTGCGCAGCCGGTCCTCAGCCGGCCGTTCCGATGGCTTCGGGAGAAGGCGCGGTGGCGCGACTTCGCCTGCTGCTGCTTCTCGGCGACCGGGGGCTTCGTGCTCTCCGTGCTGCCGGTGGCGCTCCTGACCGTGCCGCTGAACTGGCTGATCCTGAGCTTCGCCGGCATCACCTGGGTGGTCTGGCTGCTGCTCCTGCTCACCGGTCCGCTGCTCCTGGTGTGGTGGGTGGCGACCCCGGGCCTGGTCCGGGCGCGGGCGCTGGCCGAGCGTGGCATCTTCGGTCAGGGACAGGTCGCCGCGCTGGCCGCCAGGGTGGAGAAGGTCGAGTCGACCCGTGCCGAGACGCTGGACCACTCGGCGGCCGAGCTGCGTCGCATCGAGCGTGATCTCCATGACGGTGCCCAGGCCAGGATCGCCGCCGTCGGGATGAGCGTCGGACTGGCCGAGAAGCTGATGGCGACCGACCCGGACGCCGCCGCCGCGCTGCTGCGTGAGGCCCGCGAGACCACGGTGTCCGCGCTCGAGGACCTGCGTGGAGTCGTACGCGGCATCCTGCCGCCGGTGCTTGCCGACCGTGGCCTCGTGGGTGCCGTCCAGGCCCTCACCGCCGGACTGCCGCTGCCGGTCACCGTCGCCATCGAGCTGCCCGGGCGTCTGCCCGACCCGGTCGAGTCGGCGGCCTACTTCGCGGTGGCCGAGTGCCTGGCCAACGCGGTCAAGCACTCCGGCGCCGACCGGGCGTTCGTACGCGGCAGCCACAACGGGCAGCGGCTGCGGATCGTGGTGGGCGACAACGGCCGCGGCGGTGCCGAGGCGACCGGACACGGGCTCGCCGGGGTCGCGACCCGATTGGCGGCCTTCGACGGAACCGTCGCGGTCGAGAGCCCCGCCGGCGGCCCGACCCTGATCACGCTGGAGGTGCCTTGCCGGATCTGAGGGTGGTCCTGGGTGAGGACCAGGCGCTGCTCCGCGTCGGCCTCACCCGGATCCTCGAAGCGGGCGGGATCGAGGTCGTCGAGGCCGTCGACAACGCGCCCGCCCTGGCTCGGGCCCTGGTCCGGCCGGACGTGGACGCGGCGGTCGTCGACGTACGTCTGCCTCCGTCCTTCACCACCGAGGGCATCACTGCGGCGATCGAGGTCAGGCGGGTGCGGTCAGGGTTCCCGGTGCTGGTGCTGAGCCAGTACGTCGAGCCGCTCTACGCGCGCGACCTGCTCGCCGGGGGAGAGGGCGCGGTCGGCTACCTGCTCAAGGACCGTGTCGCCGACGTCGACGCCTTCCTCGGGGCGGTGCGCCAGGTCGCCGGCGGCGGGACCGTCCTCGACCCGGAGGTCGTCGCCGCGCTCCTCACCCGCCGGGAACGCCCGCTCGACCGGCTCACCGAGCGTGAGCGCGAGGTGATGACGCTGATCGCCGAGGGTCGCTCGAACGCTGCCATTGCCGCGCGGCTCTTCGTCACCGAGAAGGCGGTCGGCAAACACATCAGCTCGATCTTCACCAAGCTCGACCTCCCCCAGGCGAGCGACGACAACCGCCGAGTCCTCGCCGTCCTCACCTGGCTCAACGGCCTCTGACCGAGCCGTCAAGCCCGTCGGTCGAGCCGTCGCGCCCGTCGGTCGAGCCGTCGCGCCCGTCGGTCGAGCCGTCGCGCCCGTCGGTCGAGGAGTCGCGCCCGTCGGTCGAGGAGTCGCGCCCGTCGGTCGAGACGTCACACCCCCCCCGCCGTTCGAGGCGTCACGCCGGGCCGACTCGGCCGACCTAGCTGACGCTTCGGCCGACGGGGGTGACGCCTCGACGGGAGGGTCAGTCCTTCTCGGTCTTGCCGGGCAGGTCGAGCATGCGCTGCAGGGCGAGCTTGGCGTAGCGCTCGGTGTCGGGGTCGACCTCGATGCGGTTGACGACCTGACCCTCGACGAGGGACTCGAGGGCCCAGACGAAGTGGGGGAGGTCGATGCGGTTCATCGTCGAGCAGTAGCAGACGGTGCGGTCGAGGAAGACGATCCGCTTGTCCGGGTGGGCGTTGGCGAGGCGCTTGACCAGGTTGAGCTCGGTGCCGATCGCCCAGGCCGACCCAGGAGGAGCGGCCTCGATGGTCGAGATGATGAACTCGGTCGAGCCGACCAGGTCTGCCTTGAGGACGACCTCGTGCTGGCACTCGGGGTGGACGAGGATCTGCACCCCCGGGATCTCGGCGCGCAGGTCGTCGATGGTGTCGGGGGAGAAGCGGCCGTGGACCGAGCAGTGCCCCTTCCACAGGATCACCTTGGCGGCCTTCAGGTCCTCGGCCGACACCCCGCCGTCGGGCTTGAGCGGGTCCCAGACCACGCAGTCGCCCAGCGACATGCCGAGCTTGAGCACGGCGGTGTTGCGGCCGAGGTGCTGGTCGGGGAAGAAGAGCACCTTGGCGTCGGACTTCTGCTCGAAGGCCCACTCGAGCACGGCCTGCGCGTTGGACGAGGTGCACACGACGCCGTCGTGGCGTCCGCAGAACGCCTTGATGTCGGCGGAGGAGTTCATGTACGTCACCGGCACGACCTGCTCGGCCACACCGACCTCCTCCAGCGCCGCCCAGGCCTTCTCGACCTGGCCCAGCCGCGCCATGTCGGCCATCGAGCACCCGGCCGCCAGGTCGGGGAGGATGACCGCCTGCGACGGCGAGGTGAGGATGTCGGCCGACTCGGCCATGAAGTGCACGCCGCAGAAGACGATGTACTCCGCGTCCGGCCGGGCGGCGGCGTCGCGCGCGAGCTTGAAGGAGTCCCCGGTGACGTCAGCGAACTCGATGACCTCGTCGCGCTGGTAGTGGTGTCCGAGGACGAACACCTTCTCGCCGAGCTTCTCCTTGGCGGCGATCGCGCGCTTGACCAGGTCGGGATCGGAAGCCGCCGGCAGATCGCCGGGGCACTCGACGCCACGCTCGGAGTTCAAGTCCGTGCCGCGCCCGAGGGGGAGCAGCGGGAGGTCCACAGTCGTCATGATGACGATAATACATGTCGAGGGCTCCGGGTCCCGGTGGCGTGGGTCACATGGTGGTCTGATGGCGCGTCTTGGACGGCGCAAAGAGCAGCCCTCGCGGTATCTCTTTACGGTCGACGGGCGAAGCGGATGGTGCCATCCGGCAACCGCTCATGAACGTACGCCGGGGCGTGCGCCAGACGGTGATGATGTGGACACAACAAGGCCCCGTCCTTCAGGTCAGTCTTCCCTCCCGCAGCCCACGGATCGAGGTGGTGGGCGTCGCACCATTCCGGTGGCATGTCACAGCCCTCGGCTTGGCAGCACTTCTGCTGCAACCGGAGCGCCTTGCGTTGGATGGGTTGGAAGAACCGGCTGGCTCGGCCGGCGTCGAGGACCTCACCATCCCCGCCCAGCACCCAGGGGATGATGGTGGCGTTGCAGGCCATCCGCCTGGCTTCGGCGGCGCTGATGGTGGCCCCGTTGGTCTCGTCGTAACCCAATGTGGCGGTGCCGAGGTCCTTGCGAAGCTCGTCGAGGGAGATCACCACGTTGATGGTGGTCGCATCGCCCCCGTGGCGGGGCAGCGCTGCGGGGTCGAGGGTCTCCAGCAGCCGGGAGAACCCCTGGCCCATCAACCGCTCCCACGGAGGCAATGCCGCGCCCTTGGTGACGAGTTGTTGTTTGCGGGGTTGGGCGTAGGCCTCGACGAGTCGTTTGAACCGCATCCCGATCGAGGTCGGCAAGACGCCCTCGAACCCAATGGTCCCGTCGTGGTTGTCCCAGACCCGCAGGGCGGTCCTCTGGTGGGCGCGTTCCTCCTCGGCGAGGAGGGCCTTGGCTTCGGCGTCTTCGAACCGGGCGGGGTCGACCTCGGTGAGGATCTTCCGGCCGACGATGCGGAGCTCGTTCGCCGTCAATTGGGTCGCGTAATCCACGAGGAGCTTTTCGGCCAGGGCCAGGTCCTCGGCACTCGCGACAGGGTCGGCATCGACCTTGTCCAACGCCCGGGTGATGACACGGGCCTTGTCCAGAGACACCACGCCTTCGGCCAGACCGGCTGCGACGAGGTCGTACTTGGCGACCCTGGTCGCGAGCTTGATCTGCGAGCGGGCCGCACCCTTGTCGACCAACAACTCTGCCCGCATCCAGGCCGAGGCATCCTTCGCGCCGGTCTCCTCCGCGATATCACCCGCAGCAGCGAGCACCCGCAGTTTCAGAGCGGCCTGCTGGGCCTGGAGTTTCTCCAACCGCTCGAGCAGGTCCTTCTTCGTCGAGGTCCGCCAATAGGCCGGGTCACTCGAGAGCAGGTCGCGGAGGGAGGATTCGATGGCCTGCAGGGCGGCGTCGATCGCGTCGCCGGGGTTGGTGGCCCAGGGGTCGAGGTTGTGCTCGAGACTCATCGTGTTCCCTCCCTTCAGAGGTGTGTCGTGATGGGTCTGATTCTACGCCTCGAACGGATACCTAACCAGCCATAGGTGCAGGTCAAACGCCTTTTCGCGGTGAGCGAACGGCATCGCTTCTGTGGATGGTAAGTGGCCCGAAGGGC
>NZ_JBHVGB010000039.1:0-36958 GCF_042801335.1 Nocardioides sp. NPDC057577
GGGGGGGGGTCTGCTAAACGGTGCCCTTTTTGGGGGCGGGTTTTTTGGGGCCGGTTATTTTTGTTTTTTTTTTCTTTTTCGTCTACGCGGCCCCGCGGGGGCGTACTACGACGCTAGGTGCGCTGGGCGCGACCACCCAGAGCCCTGATCAGACCGGGGCCTGACAGGACCCCCGCTGTCTGCTCGGGGCCGACCTAGGCTGGAGGGTATGAGCGAGGCGACGAACCCGTTGGGCGCATTCCTCCAGGCCAGGCGGGCGCTGGTGACGCCGGAGGCGGCGGGCATCCCGGCCGTCGGCGTACGTCGCGTCCCCGGCTTGCGCCGCGAGGAGGTGGCCATGCTTGCCGGGATCAGCGCCGACTACTACCTGCGCCTGGAGCGCGGCCGTGACCGCAACCCGTCGGCGCAGGTACTCGAGTCGATCGCCCGCGTGCTCCAGCTCGACGACGACCACACCGCCCACATGATGTCGCTGGTCACCGAGGCGCCCCGCCGCCGGCGGCCGCGGCGGCGCAAGGAGACCGTCCCGCCCGGGGCGCTCAAGCTGCTCGACTCGATGGTGCAGCCGGCGTTCATCGAGGGGCGCTACTTCGACATCCTGGCCGCCAACGCTCTTGCTCGCGCGCTCTCGCCGCGGCTTGCGGCGGGCGGCAACCAGCTGCGGGACCAGTTCCTCGACCCGGGCCAGCAGGCGTTCCACCCGGAGTGGGAGTCGATGACGGAGTGCTTCGTCGGCAACCTGCGCCAGGCGGTCGGCACCGACATCGACGACCCTCGGTTCATCGAGCTGATCGGCGAGCTCTCCCTGGCCAGCCCGCGTTTTCGACAGCTGTGGGCACGCCATGACGTACGCGCCCAGACCGGCGCCCCGATCAAGATGAACCACCCGCAGGTCGGCGAGCTCACCCTCAACCGGGAGCGGCTGACGATCAACGGCACCGACGACCTGATGCTCGTCGTCTACCACCCCGACGCCGGCTCGGCCGATGCGGAGAAGCTGGCGCTGCTGGCCTCCGCGGGCCTGCCGACGCGGTCCGCCGAGTCGGAGTCTCGGCCGGTCTGACGGCCTGTTGCTAGGGCCGGGGCAGCAATCCCGCGTCGCGGTGCTCGACCAGCTCGGTGCGCTCACGGGCGATGCGGTCCATGCCCCAGCTGCCGAGCGGCCCGAGCGCGGTGTTGAGGGTGCGGCCGTGCTCGGTCAGCGAGTACTCCACCCGCGGCGGCACCTCGGCATACACCTCCCGGTGCACCAGCCCGTCGTATTCCATCTCGCGCAGGTGCTGGGTCAGCATCTTCTCGCTGACCCCGGGCAGGCCACGACGGAGCTCGGCGAAGCGGCGTACGCCGTAGTTGTCGAGCTCCCACAGGATCAGCCCCTTCCACTTGCCGCTGACCACGTCGAGCGCGGCGTCGATGCCGCAGATGTAGGGGCCGTTGCGGGGCTTCGTCACGGGTTTCTCCTCACTCACCATTTGGTAAGTACCCCAGTAAATAGTGGGTACTCCCGCAATCGTAGGCGAGTCGTGAGGATGGTGCCATGAACCGAACTCGCACCCCCGTCACCGTCATCGGCCTCGGCCCCATGGGTCAGGCGATGGTCCACAGCCTGCTCGCCGCCGGGCATCCGGTGACCGTATGGAACCGCACCGTCTCCCGCGCCTCGGAGGTGGTGGCCGCCGGCGCCCAGCTGGCCGACTCCCCCGCGAAGGCCGTCGCCGCGAGCGACCTGGTCATCCTCAGCCTGACCGACTACCAGGCGATGTACGACGTGCTCGGCTCCGCGACCTCCGAGCTCGCGGGTCGCACGATTGTCAACCTCAGCTCCGAGTCTCCGGACGGGACGCGCCGGGGCGCGGAGTGGGCGGCCTCGCACGGCGCCCACTTCCTCACCGGCGGCGTGATGGTCCCGGCTCCGATGGTCGGGACCCCCGATGCGTACGTCTATGTCAGCGGCCCCGCTTCCGTGTTGTCCCAGCACGAGGCCGCGCTCGCCCGCATCGGGGCGGTCCGCTACCTCGGCGAGGACCCCGGGCTCGCCCAACTGATGTACCAGGCCAACCTGGACATCTTCCTCACCTCCCTCTCCTCCCTCCTCCACGCCGTCGCGCTGCTCGAGACCGGCGGCATCAAGCCGTCCGCGGCCATCCCGGAGCTCATGCAGACCCTCGCCGGCATCCCCCCGATGCTCGCCGCCGGCGAGGACCTCGGCGCCCAGCTCGACGCCGGCCAGCACCCCGGCCACCTCAGCACCGTCACCATGATGGGCGCCACCGCCGACCACCTCGTCGCCGCCAGCGAGGCCGCCGGCATCGACACCGACCTCCCCCGCGCCGTCCAGGCCCACTACACCTGGGCCCGCTCGCGTGGATACGGCGCCGAGAACTGGTCGCGCATCATCGACGCAATCCGACCGTACGTCTGAGGTTCATCTGTTGCCGGGCGGCCTTCCGTGAGGAGGCCGCCCGGCGACAACCGCCGAGAGGTCACGTACGTCGGCCGAGACGTCACTCGCGCCAGCCGAGACGTCTCTGGGCGAAAACTGAGGCGCGGAGCGGCAGCGCCATGCGTCAAGATCTCCCGGTGCCCACCATCGCCAGCCTCCTGCCGAGGATCACCCCCGTCGTTCTTCGACTGCGGCCGCGGGACCTGTGCTGCGCTGAACTCGCCGAGCATCTCGACTTCGAGTGCCACCTTCACCGGGATCCACTCGACTGCGCCGACGCGGTCATCTTTCGCGACGGCTGCGGCCGGATAGGCCTTCCCATCCACGATGGCAGCTCGAGCTACATCGCAATTCGACACTGTCCCTGGTGTGGAAGTCGACTCAGGCGACAACCCAGCGCGCCGGCACCCGTCTCGGACCGACCGCACGTCCGAGAGATCTCGTGCCTGGTTCGCGATCCCGAGCACGTGCGCCAATTTCTGGAGCGAGTCTCAGACTGGACCGGCGGCATCCTCACCGACAGTGCCTGGCACACGGTCCGGGCAGGCATGGAAGGACTCGGCAGCGAGTCCGACAAGCAGATCGGCTACCGAATGGACGGATGGACCACGATCACGGCGTACGTCGCCGAGGCGCCGGGCACCGAGCGAATCCGACTTCAGTTCGTCGGCGAGATCGATGACATCCTCGCCACTCGGATCGAGACATTGATCGAGGTCCTGGCGTGAGTCGCCCACTCGCCCGCCTGATGTGCACGATCTGGACCGAAGCATCCATCCGCTGGACGTCGACCCTCTGGTACTTGCAGGCCTTCGGTCGATGGGTAACGGGCAGCCATGGCGCGTTCCGAGACCCAGCCCAAACAGCGGAGGCACGCGAGCTTACGGCTGCATGGGAAAGCACGTGGCCCGGATCTGAGCCGCGCGGCTTCCTGATCAGAGAGCACCGCGACCGGTCCGTGCGGTTCCACAGTCTCCCGGGTTCCAAACGCTATGCAGACAACGCCGAGGAGTACGCCGAGATCCTCCGTCGGCACCACGCAGTCATCACTTCGATCTCCAATGACGCTCCGACCGAAGATCTGGTCGTGATCGCCGCTGACTGGGGACCACGCGATCTCGTATCCGGATGGTCACGGCGGCGCCTTCCCGCGGCGTGGCCGTGGAGACAGTTCCACGACGCCGAGAATGACGGGATAACCACCTACTTCTGGGTCGCATCCGGCCTCAGCAGCCCAGACCTCGATGACCTCCTCACCGCGGTCGCCGACTACGAGGGCCACGCGATCGTGACCGACACCCGGACCTCCTGGCTCTATTGTCCGTACGACGGTGGAGCTGATGTCGTCCTCCCATCGGCTCTTGCCCGCGACGCCCTTCGGGATCAGTTTCCCGACTGGCTACCAGCTGCGTGCTGAACTGCCGCCGAGGTGGTCTCTCGCGGCAGTCAGGAGTGAGCCGCGAGCCACCCGATCACGTCGGCGGTGATCGCATCGCGGTTGGTCTCGTTGAAGATCTCGTGGCGCGCCCCTGGGTAGAGCGTCACCGTCACATCCTTCAACCCGGCCTCGCGATAACGCTGTCCCAGCAGCTCGACCAGGGCGCCACCTCCGGCAAGCGGGTCGGCGTCGCCGGAGACGACGAGAATCGGGAGATCGGAGCGGATCCCACCGAGGGCCGCCGGGTCGGCCAGACGCTCGGCGCCGGCGAACAACTGAGGCACGGCGGTGTCGGGCAGATCGAACCCGGACAGCGGGTCTGCGACGTACACATCGACCTCGGCCTCATCGCGCGAGAGCCACTCGTACCCGGTCCGGTGCTCGAACCCGGCGTTGAACGCCTCCAGCCCGACCGGACCCTCGGCGCTCGAGAGCGCACCAGCGAGTACGTCGAGGGCGGTCGAACCCGACAGCACCACGCCGTCGTACAGGTCGGACCGGTCCAAGATCACCGTCTGCGCCGCAAAGGACCCCATCGAGTGCGCGACCAGGAACACCGGGATCCCGGAGAACTCCTCGCGCAGCGAGGCACCCATCGCCGCGACGTCGGCCACCAGCGCCTCGAAGTCGAAGTGACCGAGCTGGTCGGACGACGTGACGGACCCGCCGTGACCGCGGTGGTCGACCGCCCGCACGACGTACCCAGCCGCGACGAGAGCCTGAGCGAGCCGGTCGTAACGCTGCCCGTGCTCGGCGATGCCGTGAGCGATCTGGACAACGCCCCGCGGCGCGGACAGCTCCTCCCCCCATGTCCGGATTGCGAGCGCAGTGCCGTCGGTCGGCGAGACGAATGTGGCTGTGGTGGGCATCGGGCCTCCTGGTGACGGGGTGCCCATGCTGCCATTCCTACGGCGATCCCGGCAGGTGATCGGGGCTCCTACGCAGGCTGGTCCTCGAGGTCCCTCCGGTGGTCTCGTCGCCGGGGGCCGCCTGCTTTGCCGTTCAGCCGACCGCGGCGCGCAATCCGTCGAACGCGTCGGCCATACGGTTCATCTCACGTTTGGCGATGCCGTTGCCGGCTGCAACCTGACGCCAGTTCGCGGTCGCAGCGAACACTTCGCCAAACACTTCGGTTGAGCGTTCGTCCTTCCCTGCCCTGCTTCGCTTGGCAGGCTTGTGTTTAAGTCGACGCTCCGACTCATCGGCGACCCGCTTGGGCAAGGTTCTGTTCAGCCAGCGACTGTCCCAGTGCCGTGTCGTAGGGGTTCATTCCGTCAGTGACAAAGTCGAGCACCCCAAGGACACGGCAGACTTCTAGGACCACGTCGAGGCCGACGCTGGCGTCTCCCTGCTCGAGCTTTCGGAGCATGTTTCGGGTGATGCCGGCACGGTCGGCCACCTGTTCCGCCGTCAGGCCTTGCAGACGGCGGAACGTAGAGACGTAGTCTCCTAGCGTGCGGGCTGTACGCCGCGACTTCGCAGACAATGGGCGCTTCGGCATGGACCGTCACCTTGACCTCGTAATGGTCATTTTATTGACCATGGTGCGGCGCATCATGGTCAGCACAATGAGCATTGAGCGCGCCGTAACGTTCTACGTAAGACGCTGTGCAGCATCGCCTTCACCGCCAGCCACATGCTCCGGTTCGCCTTCGCGACGCGACCACACACGCGCACCCGGATATCCTCCCGGCCGTGAAAGAAATCTGGCAGTACGCCGACCGAGCCCGGACGCAGCTTGGGACCGCGGGCGAGCCAGTGATCTCGTACACCGGGCTCTGGCTCCTGCTTGCCCTGGTCGCCCCCGCTGCCGAGGGCAGGGCCATCACCGAGGCGCTCGGGCTCCCGCCTGAGGAGGCTCGCGAGACCGCCGAGAAGCTCATCGCCGAGGCGCACCCGACCGTCGCCGCGGCGCTCGGCGCGTGGCTGGCCGACTGGGTCGAGCCGACGGCGCCGCTGCCGGTCGCTGTCGAGCCGTTGCCGGACCAGGAAACGCTGAACGCCTGGGCGGCGGAGAACACCCGTGGGCTCATCCAGTCGATGCCCGTCACGATCGGCGCCGACACCATGTTGCTGCTCGCCACTGCTCTGGTCACCACGCCGGAGTGGGCGGAGCCGCTCACGATCGAGGACGGTCGCCTCGTACTTCGAATGAGCCTTCAGGCCATCGTCGAGACCTCAGTCGGACCGGTTGCCGTGGCTCGTCCTGGCAGCCGCGACGGCGTCGACGTCTTCTCGGTCATCGCAGCCCCAGAGGTGCCTGCCGATGACGTCTGGGTAGCCGTGGCCGAGGTCATCGAGCAGTACGACGCAGGCGAGTTGACCCACATGACTCACCCTGAAGACCTCTCCGACGGCCACGCGTGGACAGTCAAGCGCGAGCGGCGCGATTACGTTGCCTACGACGCGCCCGAGCCGAACTCGGTCGTCTTCACCACGCGCCTGCCAGCCTGGAGCGCGGATGCCTCCCACGAGCTGGAATCGGCACCAGGTGTCGCGTCGGTAGCCGCCGGCATCGCTGCCCGTCTGCCCGAGCAGGACGGCGGCATCGAGTTCAGTTGCACCCAGAACGCGACCGCCGCGTACGACCAGAACGGCTTCAAGGCAGCAGCGGTGACAGCGATGGCATGGATGGCCGGCTCCGCGATGCCCGAGTACGTCGAGCGCAAGATCCGCCACGTCCAGGTCTCCTTCGACCGACCACACGCGGTCATCGCGATCACTCGCGGCGGAGCCTGGGACGGCATACCTCTCTTCGAAGCCTGGGTCACGCCCGAGATGTTCACCGCCGCCGATCCCGACTGGGCAGACGGGATGCCGATTGCCGTGCCCACCACCTGAAGGTCCAGCCGCTTCTACAGGTCCCCGACGCCATCCCGGGTCCAAGGCCCACCGACACGTTCCCGTGTCGCACTCTCCCCCGGCTCGAGATCAAGCACGTCGACGATCGTGGGGTCGGCGTCTATGAGGTGAAAGAGGTGGCCGAGTCGTCCGTTCCCGGGTGTGCCGTCTGACGTACCGATTGCCTGCCACATCCCGTCATCGGCATCGTGCGAGACGAGGAGTATCGGCTCATCGCCAGCCATGACCGGAGCCGTCGTGATGCTGGTCGTACGCAGCAACCAATGCCGTAGCCACTCCGCCCGTCCGTCCCGAGCCATCACGGTATCGACCACCGCCCATATGAACGGAAGATCCTCGTGTGCACGAGCCTGGGCCGCCGTGAGATCCGGTCCGCCCTGAGGCACCTGCTCGAATGGCTCATCGATCAGCGCGTACGCAATTCCCCCGTCATTCTCGAAGACCGCCGCATGAAACGTCCCGCCGCCCTCATTGCCTACGCCGATACCGATGGAAATGAGCCCTTCGTCGGCGTCCGAGCACCAGCCGAAGGCGTACGACGCCAGCTCGCGATGAGGACCGATGAACTCTCCGAACGCCCGGCGGTCCTTGCCATGCTCGGTCTCGGACTCGACCAGCCGTCCCGCTTCCACCCTCAGATTCACCGCGCCAGAGTAGTGCCACGCAGCGTCGGCCCGACATCGGATTCCTCTCCGGACGCTGAGGAACCTCGGCGGGAGTCTCGCACCGCCAACTGTTCACCAGAGTGCTTGGAAAGTATCCGCTATCTAGATACAATCCAAGCATGAAATCCAACATGGCCGCACTGAGAGTCGCCACGGTGACGTCCATGCAATGGGGCATCGTGACCTCAGCGCAAGCCAAGGCGCATGGAGTGACCCGACTCGACCTGTCTCGACTCGAGACGGCCGGCCACCTTGTACGGCTGACTCACGGCGTCTACCGGAACGCCGGCACGCCGAGCGATGAGTTCGAGGATCTGCGCGCCGCGTGGCTGAGCACGGATCCCGGCCGATTCGCAACCGAGCGACTCGATGACGGGCCGGCGGGCGTGATCGTTTCCGGCGCCTCGGCCGCCCACCTCCATCAACTGGGCGACATTCCCGCCGATCGCCACGAGTTCACCACCGAGCACCGTCGGCAGACTCAGCGACCCGACCTCCGGTATCGCCAACGTTCCGTCGCGAGCCGTGAGATCACGATCGCAGCCGGCCTACCGGTGACCACGGTCGAGCGCACCCTCGCAGACCTCGTAGAGGCCCGGACCGACCTCAGCCTGGTCGCCGATGTCCTGCGCGACGCGGTCAGCAAGACCACGGTCGATACCGCATCCCTCACGCGGCTGCTCGCACCGCTCGCGGCTCGGAACGGTCTTCGAAGCGGCGACGGGGAAGGTCTGCTCCAACGGCTTCTCGAGAGCGCGGGAGTCGATGCGGACTCACTTGCTAGACAGATCGCTGCCTCCCCGACGTACGCGACCGTCGCCGAGGTGGCCCGGAAGGTCGAGAACGTTGCCTGACCTGAAGCTGTACGGCACGCCCGCGGGCGTCGAAGCAGCCGTCAAGGAGGCCGCGCGCGCCGCGGCCGTCGCCGACCCCTCGCTCACCGTCAACGAGCGGATCCGGCTGGCACACTTCCAACGATTCCTCAGCCGGGTCTTCTCGGAGGGCCAGGACTCAGCGTGGATCCTCAAAGGCGGCACCGGGATGCTCGCCCGGCTTCCCTCCACCCGCTCGACGCTGGACATCGACCTCTACCGCGAAACCTTCACCCTCGATCAGGCCCTTGAGGATCTGCGAAGGCTGGCTGAGGTCGATCTGGGCGATCACTTCCGATTCGTCTACACGCGTCACCAACGCTCGATCGGCGGCGAGGAGCAGGCGTACACCGACGGCTACCGCGTCTCCTTCGACGTCTACATCGGTGCGCAACGGAAGTCACGGATCAACATCGACCTCGCAGTCGGTGTCAGCGTCACCGCGCCGATCAGCTCCGCCGAACCCGCCAACGGTCTCGCCCTGCCGCGCCTCCTCAGCTTCCCGTACCGCCTCTACCCGGTCGTCGACCAGATCGCCGACAAGGTCTGCGCCACGATGGCGACCTACAACGGTCGACCTTCCAGCCGGGAGAAGGATCTCGTCGACCTCATAGTGCTTGCCACCACTCAGGAGGTGTCCGGGCGCGCACTGCAGAACGCGATCGCCAAAGAGACCCGGCTGCGCCAGATGGAGCCCGCCAACCACTTCGCAGTCCCTGCCACGTGGGGAGCCGCGTACGCGAAGATGGCCAGGGCCGTGCCCTACTGCTCCTCCTACAGGACGGTCGAGGCCGCCGGCGAGCTGGCCGCCGCCTTCATCGACCCGGCCCTGAACGGTTCGGCGTCTGGCTCGACATGGCTCCCGGCGACGCTCAGTTGGCAGCATGACAACCGTCCCGTCCCCAACACCGGGGACGTGAAGCACTGACACCGCACCACATAGGCGTACCGCCGTTGTGCTGAGCAAGTGACGTTCATGGAGGAACCTGCGCCGAGCCCCGGCCAGGAGAAGCTGTACGCAGAAGATCTCGCCGACCACGGCTACGTCTGGGACCTCACCCGGGCGTGGGCACACCAGCCGGAGGCAAGAGAACAGCTCGTAGGGCTGTTCGACGCCACGGCCGATGCGGCGGGGCTGACGCTGCGCGACAAGGCCGTGATCGTGATCGCGCAGGCGGCACTGGTCGGTGACGCATACTGCGCCGTCGCCTGGGGCAAACGCCTGACCGACTGGTCCGACCCACATACCGCGGTCGCCGCCCTCACCGCCGACGATGAACCGTTCAGCGAGCGCGAACAGGCCCTGGCCGCCTGGGCACGCACCGTCGCCCGCTCCCCCGGCAGCAGCACACCGGAAGACATCCAGCGTCTGCGCGACGCAGGCTTCAAGGAGCCCCAGATCGTGGCCCTGACCATCTACGCGGGGCTGCGCACCGCCTTCTCGAGCATCAACAGCGCCCTCGGTGCCCGGCCGGATCTGGCCCTCGCCGGGACACTCGACCCAGCCGTACGCGCGGCCATCACCTGGGGACGTACCTCCGAGTGATGGCGATGACCGGGACATGGGCCATCCTTGAGCCGCGACTTGGCGCCCGACACGGAGTGACCACTTCTCCCTCAACTCTTGGCGCGCGGTAGACCTTCGTTCCCGCAACGAGCTGGTCAGGCTGGGCTCTTCGAGAGCCGGCGCAACAGCTGCTCCGTAGATCGCCAGAGCTCGTCCTGGGCCGCAGCGTCGGTGGCTGGATCGACGGGGACGAGCTCGCGCCGCCGCTTCTCAGTCACATACAGCCCGGTTCGACCGGCGTAGCGCGCTTCGGTGGCGAGGTCGACGATGAGGCCAGCGCCGCGCGCCGGGTCGCCGACACGCAGCGTTCGGAGCACCTGCTCGAGGCCGGCGGCGAAGGGGAGCTCTCGACCGAGTCCGGTCACGTTGAAGCCGGGATCCACGCAGTTGGCGGTCACCGTCGTATCGGCGAGGCGCCGGGCGAGGGTCAGCGTGAACATGATGTCGAGCAGCTTGCTCTGCCCATAGCGCTCCGAGGATCCTCGCGCCGTGAACGGGCTCGTGTCCGTCAGGACGTCCGGGATGCGAAAGTCACCGTGTCGGCGCGAGGCCTCGGAGGCCACGTTCACCACGCGGCCGGCGGGAGATCGCAGCAGGGACGGTAGAAGCTCGCGGGTCAGTACGAACGGCGCGAGGTAGTTGACGGCGACCATCTCCGGGAGCCCATCGTCCGTCAACCGTGGCTCGAAGGCGTGCAGGCCCGCGTTGTTGATCAGCACGTCGATGCGTTCATGTCGAGACCGGATCTCTTCCCCTGCCCTGCGCACCTCCGCTGGTCGCGAGAGGTCGGCCAGGAACACCTCAGGCTCCACGGACGTCGAGTCACGTAGGGACGAGATCGTCTGCTCGGCGCGCTCGGCGCTTCGCGCCACGAGGATCAGACGGGCACCCGTGGCCGCCAGCGACGTCGTGGCGAGAGCTCCGAGGCCACCCGTGGCGCCCGTGACGACGATCGTCGGCGCCTCCGCCGTCATGAGGCACCGCCTGCGCGGGCAGAATCGGATCGCTCATCGAGCATGACGTACCTCCTCAGCCCTTGGCCGATATAGTGGGTATATACCCACTACTCTACACACTGATGGGTATATACCCACTACTTAGGAGACCGCATGAACCCCGCCACCGAGCGGCTCGGCTTCGAGATCAATGCGCTCCTCAGCGCGTCGCGCGCTCTCACGGAGCGCTCCGCGGCGGCCTTCCATCAGGACCTGCAACCGGCCGCCTTCCACATCGCCCGCTGGCTCTACGCCTACGGGCCGGCCAAGCCGAGCGCCGTCGCCGAGGCAGTGGCCATGGACCGGAGCTCCACCAGCGCGCTTCTCAAGCGCATGGCATCCCTCGACCTGACGCAGAGCGGCCGAGCACCGGAGGACGGGCGCTCCGTGCTGGTGTCTCTGACCCCGTCCGGGCGTACTCAGGTCGAGCGAGCCCTTGCTCTGCGCCAGGACGAGCTCGAACAGCGCGTCGAGGACTGGCCCGCGAGCGACCTCGACGCACTCGTGTCACTCCTCCACCGGTTCAACCGATCGCAGCAACCGTGAGGGTGCCGTCCAGCGCGTCGAGCACATCGGCGGCGTCGAAGATCTCCCCCGGTGCCCCGGCACCAGCACGACGGCGGCGGCCGTCGAGGAGCCGGACGGCGCCCTCGACCACGATCGGCGCGGTGACGGCGTAGATGTCGCGGCCGGTCGCGGTGATTCGCTTGACGTCGGTGCCCTGACGTACGCGAACGTCCACGGCGAACTGCTGGGCCGAGCGTCCTGACTCGTCGCTGGCGGTCGGCTCCGGTGTCGCCTCGTCGCGGAGCTCGGCGAGCGGAGCGCTGTTGAGGTAGGAGCGGAGCTCACGGACGTCGAGGTGGTTGTTGATGGTGATCACCTCGGAGAACGGCAGCTCCACCACTGACTGCTCGCCCAGCGGCTCCGGGTAGGACCAAGCGCCGGTCGGCGCGGGGCTGGGCAGCGGGACCAGGGAGCCGTCGCGGATGACCAGGCGAGTCGCGGTGTTGCGGGCTCCGGTGATCCGGGTGCCTGCGGTCGGCCACCAGCGGTCCAACCCGATGGCGACCTCGACCTCGTCGGCCGACGACCCGCCGAGGACGGCGGTCACGAGCAGGTCGGCAAGGCCACCGTAGAACGCCATCGCCGGGACCACGGAGACGTCCATGTCTCGGGCTCGAGCGTCCAGATCTCGATAGAGCGCCTGTACGACCGGCTGCTCCGCGGTGACGTCGAGATAGTGGGCACCGGACTCGACCGCGGCCCGGGCCAGTGGGAGCGCGGTGTCGAGGAAGGGCCCGGCGCAGTTGATGACCGCGGCAACACCCGCGATAGCGTGCCGCAGCCGCTCGGGGTCGTCGAGACCGACGACCCGGCTTTCCAGGGCAGCATGGCGGGGCGCGACGTCGGCGAGACGCTCCGCACTGCGGCCGGCGAGGACGGGGGTCAGTCCGCGGCGCGTCAGCTCATCGACAACGAAGCGCCCGGTGTGACCGGTGGCGCCATAGACCAGGACCTGCTCATCTGTGTTCATGGCTCCATCCTCGGGCGGGGCGTCCCGCCACACGAGTGTCTGAAACGACGTACTACGTACACTTTGCGACATGCCTCGACTCGCCCTCGTCCTGCATGGCTCCTCGATGCTCTACGAGGTCGCGATCGCCGCCGAGATCTTCGGCGGCAACCATTCCGACCTCGCTCAGAGCGGTGAGTGGTACGACCTCGTCGTCTGCACCCCTGACGGCGCATCGCATCCCTGGCTGGCCGAGCTGCCGACGGCGTCGTACGACGCGATCGCTGAGGTCGACACCGTCGTCGTCCCGTCCTCGAACGATCTCGACGACAATCCCGACCTCTCCCTCCTCGACGCGCTGCGTGGCGCCCATGAGCGCGGCGCGCGGATCGCGTCCCTGTGCACCGGTTCGTTCGTGCTGGCCGCAGCCGGGCTGCTCGACGGCCGGGTCGCCACAACCCATTGGCTGCACGCCGACGAGCTCGCCCGGCGCTATCCGCAGGTCGACGTCCGCCCGGGCGTGCTCTACGTCGACGAGGGCGACGTGCTCACCTCGGCCGGCAAGACAGCCGCGCTCGACCTCTGCGTCCACCTCGTACGCGGCGACCTCGGCGCCGCCGCGGCCAACGGGATCGCCCGCAACCTGGTCGTCCCTGCCCACCGCACGGGTGGTCAGGCGCAGTTCATCACCCCGCCCGCGCAACCCCGCGCTCCCGAGGGCCTCGCGACCACGCTGGAGTGGGCGCGCGCCCGACTCGACCAGCCCCTGACGGTCCGCGAGCTGGCCGACCACGCCGGCCTCAGCACCCGCCAGCTCGCCCGACGGATGCAGGCCGAGCTGCAGACCGGGCCTCTGGACTGGCTGCACCACCAGCGCATCTCGCGTGCCCAGGAGCTCCTCGAGCGTACCGACGCCTCGATCGACCAGATCGCGGGCAGCTGCGGAATGGGCACAGCGGCCACGCTGCGCCGTCACTTCCACCGCGCTCTGGGCGTGACTCCCACGACCTACCGGACGACCTTCCGGCTCGCCGACTGATCAGGCTGATCAGTGGGGCCGACCGAGCGCCATCCGTCCGAGGGTGCCATCCAGCTCGTCGAGGACTTCGGGCCAGGTGGCATCGCTCGGGGGGTCGCTGTGGGCGAAGCTGCCGGCGAGCTCGAGGGTGACGTA
Organism: Nocardioides sp. NPDC057577; assembly: GCF_042801335.1. NCBI lineage: Bacteria > Bacillati > Actinomycetota > Actinomycetes > Propionibacteriales > Nocardioidaceae > Nocardioides > Nocardioides sp. NPDC057577. The sequence continues at coordinate 13,533 of NZ_JBHVGB010000039.1, forward strand.
GCCGTGGATCAGGCTGGACATCAGGCGGACGGCGTACGTCTCTTCGGACTCGGGGATGTCGTAGCCGCGGATGACGGCGAGGGCGAGGTCGGCGTTGCGGCGGCCGGCGGTGATCGCCTCCTCCACGGAGTCGGTCCGGGACTCCCCCGCCTCCGCGGGCGGGACGCGTTGGCGGGTGGTGGCGTCGTAGCGGCCGGGTGAGCGGCGGGCGAAGTCGCGAATGGCGTCGGCGAAGGGGGCGAGGAGGTCGCGGCCCTCCGCTGCCGCCATCGCGGTGGTCGTGGCGTCGGCGAGCTCGTGGAGGACGTACGCGGTGACGGCAGTGCGGAGGTCGGTGGCTCCGGTGATGTGGGAGTAGAGGGTCGGCGACTTGATGCCGAGGTGGCGGGCGAGGACCGAGATCGTGACGGCGTCGAAGCCGATCTCGTCGGCCAGGTCGGCGGCGGCAGCGATCACCGCGGTCCGGTTCAGCCCTGGACGGCCCATCAGCACTCTCCTCGAATAACGAATTGCCTAACAGATGTAGGAAACCTAGCATCGTTGTCATGAAGCCGCTGACCGAGACCGACGTACGCTCCTGCTTCGTCAACCTCACCAAGGGTGCGACCAAGCGCCTCAATCTCCCCGCTGACCTGGCCGAACGACCATGGGACGACCTCGACTACCTCGGCTGGCAGGACCCGAAAGCACCACAGAACCACTACCTCGTCACCGAGCACGACGGCAGGCTCTGCGGGGTCGCCCTCCGGGCCTCACGCGAGTCCCGAGGGCCACGGAAGACGATGTGCGCGCTGTGTACGTCGGTCGGTGATGTCGCGCTGCTGGTCGCCTCCCGCGCCGGGCGCTCCGGGCAGGACGGCAACTCCGTCGGCACCTACATCTGCGCCGATCTCGACTGCTCCCTCAAGGCGCGCAACAAGCGCAAGCTCGACTCCCCCGTTGTCCACGAGACCCTCAGTGTCGACCAGAAGGTCGATCGGTTGCTCGGCAATCTCGACGCCTTCGTCGCGCGGGTGCTCCGGCCCGCCTGAGATCCCGACCACGCCCCGGTTTACAGATAACCACCGGAATAGGCGGTATTCCGTTAGGGCATCCACCGGCTCCGACCGGTCCCGGCTCCAGACGCTACGCACCCGGTCATGCCGCATCCGCTCAGCACTCGATGACGTTGACCGCGAGGCCGCCGCGGGAGGTCTCCTTGTACTTGATCTTCATGTCGGCGCCGGTCTCGCGCATGGTCTTCAGTGCCTTGTCGAGGCTGACCTTGTGGGAGCCGTCGCCGTTGAGGGCGAGGCGGGCGGCGTTGATGGCCTTCACGCTGGCGATGGCGTTGCGCTCGATGCAGGGGATCTGCACCAGGCCGCCGACCGGGTCGCAGGTGAGGCCGAGGTTGTGCTCGATGCCGACCTCGGCGGCGTTCTCGACCTGCTCGGGCGTACCGCCGAGGACTTCGCAGAGAGCGCCGGCGGCCATCGCGCAGGCCGAGCCGACCTCGCCCTGGCAGCCGACCTCGGCGCCGGAGATCGAGGCGTTCGTCTTGCACAGGATCCCGATCGCGGCCGCGGTGAGCAGGAACCGGACGATGCCGTCCTCGATCGCGGCCTCGTCCAGGCCGGCCTGCGGCGCCACGAAACGTACCCAGTAGTGCAGGACGGCGGGCACGATGCCGGCCGCGCCGTTGGTGGGAGCGGTGACGACCCGGCCGCCCGAGGCGTTCTCCTCGTTGACCGCCAGGGCGAACAGGTTGACCCAGTCCATGACCCGGAAGGGGTCGTGGGCACCGGCGCCGGAGGCCAGGTCGCGGTGGAGCAGCGGCGCCCGGCGCGGGACGCGCAGACCACCAGGAAGTACGCCGTCGGTGACCGGATCACGGTCGCAGCCGGCCTGCACGCAGTCGGCCATCACGTGCCAGATCTCGAGGAGGCCGGCGCGGATCTCGTCGTGCGTACGCCAGGTGAGCTCGTTCGCCAGCATCAGGCCGGAGACCCGGAACCCCTCCCGCTCGCAGATGTCGAGCAGCTCGGCACCGGTGGCGAACGGGAAGCGTACGGGCGAGCGGTCGGGGACCACCCGTGCGGCACCCACCGCGTGCTCGTCGACCACGAAGCCACCACCGACGGAGTAGTAGGTGCGCTCGCGCAGCACCTCGCCGGAGGCGGCGTACGCGGTGAACACCATGCCGTTGGGGTGGCCCGGCAGGCTCTTGCGCCGATGCATGACCAGGTCGGTGGCGTTGTCGAAGCCGATCGGTCGGTGGCCGCCGAGCGACAGCTCCCCGGCCTCGCGGATGGCCGCCACCCGCCCGGACGAGGCTCGCGTGTCGACGGTCGCCGGCTGCTCGCCCTCGAGGCCGAGCAGCACGGCACCCTCCGAGCCGTGTCCGTGCCCGGTCGCGCCGAGCGAGCCGAAGAGCTCGGCCTTCACCCGCGCCACCTCACCCAGCGACCCGTCTGCGGCGAGACCGTCGACGAAGATCTTCGCGGCGCGCATCGGTCCGACAGTGTGCGATGAGGACGGCCCGATCCCGATCGAGTAGAGGTCGAAGGTGCTCAGGGCCGTCGCCACGGCCGTGGAGCCGGCGACCTCGGCGGTCACGTCACTCCTCGATCAGTGCGTCATACGCCGCGGCGTCGAGCAGCTCGGGAGCGCCCGAGACGCGCATCTCGAAGAGCCAGCCGGCGCCGAACGGGTCGCTGTTGATCAGCGCGGGATCCTCGACGACGGCGGCGTTGACCTCGAGGATCTCGCCGTCGGCGGGGGCGAACAGGTCGCTGACCGACTTCGTCGACTCCAGCTCCCCGCAGCTCTCTCCCCCGGCGATCTTGCTGCCCACCTCGGGCAGCTCGACGAAGACGATGTCACCCAACGCCTCGGTGGCGAAGGCGGTGACACCGACGCGGGCGACGTCGCCGCGGGTCTCGATCCACTCGTGCTCGGCGGTGTACGACAGGTGGGTCGGGTTGGTCATGGCGGTGCTCATTTCTTGGAGTAGAAGGGAAGGTCGACGACCTCGGCGTCCTCGCGGCTGCCGCGCACGTCGACCTGGACCGTGGTGCCGGCTGCGGCGAGATCGGGCCGGACGTACGCCATCGCGATGGGACGTCCGAGAGTCGGTGACGGGGAGCCGCTGGTAACGGTGCCGACCTCCTCGCCGGTGGCCGGGTCCACGATGGTGTAGCCGGCCCGCGGCGAGCGGCGCCCGGCGGCCACCAGGCCGACGAGTACGCTGCGCGGGCCTTCGTCGCGGCGTACGGCCAGGGCTGCGTCGCCGACGAAGCCGTCGGGCTTGTCGAAGGAGACGACGCGGCCGAGGCCGGCCTCGAAGGGGGTCGTGTCGCGGTTCAGCTCGTGGCCGTAGAGCGGCATGCCCGCCTCGAGCCGGAGGGTGTCGCGGCAGGCGAGGCCGGCGGGGAGGAGCCCGTGCGGCGTACCTGCCTCGATGATCGCCTCCCAGATCGCGACGGCCGACGAGGGCGCGCAGTAGATCTCGAAGCCGTCCTCCCCGGTGTAGCCGGTGCGCGCGAGCAGGACGTCGACGCCGGCGACCGTGCCGGCATCGATGGCGTAGTAGCGCAGGGAGGGGACGTCCAGGTCGGTCAGGGCTGCGACGATCGCGGGCGAGGCAGGACCCTGGACCGCGATCAGCGCCCACTCCGCGGAGGCGTCCCGGACCACGGCGTCGTAGCCCTCGGCCCGCTCGGTCAGCGCCGGGGCGACCACGCCGACGTTGCTCGCGTTGGCGACGACCAGGTAGCGCTCCTGCTCGGGCCGGTAGACGACCAGGTCGTCGATGATGCCGCCGTCCTCGGCGCAGATCATCGAGTAGCGGGCGCGGCCCAGGCCGATCTTCGACGGACTGCCGACCAGGGCGCGGTCGAGGGCACGTCCCGCCTCGGGGCCGGTCACCTCGATCTCGCCCATGTGGGAGAGGTCGAAGAGGCCCGCGGTGGTGCGTACGGCATTGTGCTCGGCGGTCTCCGAGCCGTAGCGGACCGGCATGCTCCAGCCGGCGAAGTCGGTGAACGAGGCGCCGAGCGACTGGTGGATCGCATGCAGAGGGGTAAGGACAGGTGCTGTCATGTGCGGGAGGCTCCCTGCTGGTGGGCGCCGAAAACGGCACCCGTGGACGGGTGACCTCCCCGCTCTGTCATCGCTACCTGAGAGCTTCACCGCCCGCTGGGGGCGGTTTGCACCGTGGGTGCAGGATCGGATCCTGACTTTCCAGAGGTCGCCTCACCGCGGCGGTCATGGGGGCCTGAGAGATTCTGGGGAGGTTTGCTCCTTCGGCGCCTCACCCGGGATGGGCAAGGACTCTCCCGCTGCGGTTCGAGTGGCGGATGTGAAGTTGTGCGGCAAACCTAGGTCTGGCCACCTCGGCCGTCAAGATCCGGGCACCTCGGCCGACCCGACACCCACTAACGGGAACTGTTCTCACTCGCTCTACGATGGCTCGGTGCCACCGACCAACGCCAGCACCCGGGTCCCCGTGGTCATCCTCACCGGCCACCTCGGGTCCGGGAAGACCACCCTGCTCAACCATCTGCTGCGCCAGCCCGGCGCCCGGGTGGGCGTGGTCGTCAACGACTTCGGCGACATCAACGTCGATGCCGGACTCGTCACCGGCCAGATCGACGAGCCGGCCTCGATCGCCGGCGGCTGCCTGTGCTGCCTGCCGGACGCCGGCGGCCTCGACGACGCGCTGGAGAAGCTGACCCACCCGCGGCTCGCGCTCGACGTGGTCATCGTCGAGGCCAGCGGGATCGCCGAGCCCGGCACGCTGGCCAAGTTGGTCCGGTTCAGCGGCGTCGAGCGGGTACGCCGCGGTGGGCTCATCGAGGTCGTCGACGCCTCGGCCTACTTCGACACCCTCGACGACGGCCGAGGTGAGGCGCCGGTCCGGTTCGCGGCCGCCTCCCTGGTGGTGGTCAACAAGACCGACCTGGTGCCGGCAGCCTATCGGGACCGGATCCTGGCCCGGATCGAGGCGCGGGTGCGGGAGCACAACCCCGAGGTCCAGGTGGCGTACGCCGTGGGTGGCCGCATCGACCCGCGGCTCGTCTACGACGCCGCGGTGCCCGAGGACCGGCCCGACGAGCTGCCGATCGCCGCGCTGCTGCGCGAGGCGGCCGCTTCGCACGAGACACATCAACATGCCCGTGCGGTCACCGTGACGACCCCGGGCACCATCGAGCCGGCCCGGCTGGTCGACCTGCTCGAGGAGCCGCCGGCGACGGCGTACCGGGTCAAGGGGACCGTCGCCGTCGCGACCGGCCAGGGACCGCGCAGCTACCAGGTGAACCTGGTCGGACGCAGTGCCCATGTCGCCGCAGCGAAGCGCGCGTCCGACCCGGTGAGCGAGCTCGTCGCCATCGGCCTGGATCTCGAGACCGACGCGGTCCGCGAGCGGCTCACGGCGGCCCTCGCCCCGGCCGAGCGACCGAGCACCGAGGGCCTCCGCAGACTGCGCCAGCTGGTCCGCGTCAGCCTCTGACAGCGATCAGCCGGCGCGGCGCACGATCCGTTCCATGTCGGTGATGATCACCGAGCGCGACTCCAACCGGACCCAGCCCTTGGCCGCGAAGTCGGCGAGCGCCTTGTTGACCGTCTCCCGAGCCGCGCCCACCAGCTGCGCGAGCTCCTCCTGGGTCAGGTCGTGGCGTACGCGGAGGCCCTCCTCGGTCTGCTCGCCGAACCTCTCCGCGAGGTCGAGCAGAGCCTTCGCCACCCGGCGGGGCGCGTCGGAGAAGACCAGGTCACCGATCACGTCGTTGGCCCGGCGCAGGCGGCCCGACAGCAGGGCGAGCAGCCCACGGGTCACGCTCGGGCGCCCGTCGAGCAGGCCCAGCAGGTCGTCGTGCGACAGCGAGGCGAGCTCGACCTGGTCGGTGACGGCCGTAACCGTGGAGGAGCGCCGACCGGGGTCGAAGAGCGACAGCTCGCCGAACACCTGGCCCGGCCCCAGGATCGCCAGCAGGCTGTCCTGCCCGTTGGCCGCGGCACGGCTCAGCTTCACCTTGCCGTCCACGACCGCGTAGAGCCGGTCAGCGGCGTCGCCCTCGTGGAACAACACCTCGCCGCGCCTGAGGCGTGTCTGACCCATCGTCGCGAGCAGCGCCGTCATCGACTCGTCGTCCAGCTCGCTGAAAAGCGGCGCGTGCCGAAGCACGTCTTGATCCATTACCCAGGCGCTCCTGTCATTGCTTTACCGAAGACATCAGCCTAGCCAGATCCAGGCCCTCCACATCGGTTGTGTGGCCCGCATCGCACCCCTGTCGAGTGCGTTCTTCGCCACACTGATCAGCCCAGCCGAGCGCATATGAATCATCGAGCTCAGCCGCTTGATCGTTCTCCACCGACTCGTGCCGTGCCGTTGACCCAGACGGGCCCCTGGCGGCTAGTGTTCGGGTATACGAACCGAAGTGCGCGAAGAAGGGAGCGGCTGGTGCCGGAGTCAGCGGTGAAGGCTCACCGGACCGTCTCGCGGGTGACAGACATTCTCGAGACCGTTGCAGCGGCCCATGCGGGTGGCGTACGCCTCCATGAGCTGTCACAGACGTTGGACGCACCCAAGTCGTCGGTCTTCGGACTCGTCAAGGGTCTGGTCGCCACCGGCTACCTGGTCGAGGATGACGGCAGCTACCAGCTGGGACCGGCTCTGGACCAGCTGCTCGCTGTGGAACGCCCGAGCCTTGTCGAGGCCGCTCGACCAGCACTCGAGGCGCTGCGCGACCGCTTCGACGAGACGGCCACGTTGGCCACACCGGTGGGTGAGTCGGTCGTATATGCCGACTCCGCGGAGTCGCGGCAGATGATCCGCTACTCCCCGCCACGACGCACTCGGCGGCCGCTGTACCCCCCGAGTCCGGGAAAAGCTGTGCTCGCACAGTGGTCGCGGCGGCGCCAAGAGGCCTACCTCGACGGTCGAGTCAGTCCGGAGGAGCTCCCCACCGTGCTTGCCGAGCTCGACCAGATACGGGCGGACGGGGTCGCGTTCAATCGTGGGGAGACTCTTCCCGACGTGAGCGCGGCCGCTGCACCGGTGATCGTGGGAGGCAAAGTCCTGGGTGTCATCTCCGTGGCCGGACCTTCCTCACGGGTGAGCGGCCGGCTGGACGAGCTCGCCGACGCGCTGCGGGAAGCGGCCGCCGCGACCGCCTCCCGCGTGTGACCTGACGGCGCGGTCAGCCTCCGGCGCGGGCGAGGATGCGACGAGCCTGTGCGAACACCGGGCCGTCGACCATGCGTCCTCCATAGGTGAAGACCCCGAACCCGACCTCCGCCGCTGCGGCGAGCAAGGCCCGTGCCCACTCGACCTCATCGGTCGCGGGCCTGAAGGAGTCCGCGATCACCGCCACCTGGGTCGGGTGGATCGCCACCTTGGCATCGAACCCAACGGCCACGGCATCATCGGTTTCCTCTCGCAGCCCGTCGAGATCGGGGATGTCCATGAAGACGGCGTCGAGGGCGAGCCGCCCCGCGGCCTTCGCAGCGATCAAGGCGCGAGAGCGGGCGTGCCGGGCCACATCGCGGTAGGTCCCGTCCGGTCGGCGCGACGTCGATCCGCCGAGCCCGGCGATCAGGTCGTCGGCACCCCACATCACAGCGACCACGTTCGACCCGGCCGCGATGCGGTCAGCGTCCTGCACGCCGAGCGGCGTCTCCAGGAGCGCGATGACCTCGCACCCCTCCAGCCCCTCCGCCTCTGCCGCGGACTGCGTCTTGGCGAGCATGATCCTCTCGATGCCGGCCGGACGCAGGGTGGTCGCGATCAGCTCTCGGTCCTGGGCGTGCTCGGCACTGCTCGAGGAGTTGATGCGTACGACGGTACGGTCCGGGTCGAGGTCACCGGCGAGCGCCAGCGCGCGCACCTCCTCCCGGGCCTGATCGCGGCGCTCAGGCGCGACCGCGTCCTCGAGATCGAGGATCACCACGTCGGCCACGGCCAGCGCCTTGGCGTACCTCTCCGGGCGGTCTGCAGGGCAGAAGAGCCAAGCGCTCCCCGGCTGCCAGGCAGCCCCGGTCATGCGCCGCCGCCCTCCGGTCGCATCCTCACCAACGTCTGACGTACGGCGATGGCCACCGTCTCGCCGCGCTGGTTGCGCGCTTCATGACGCAGCGCCACCACACCCTCCCCCGGCCGACTGCCGGAGGGACGCTTCGCGGTCACCAGCGTCTCGGCGTAGAGCGTATCGCCGTGGCGCACAGGAGCCGGGAAGGCGATCTCACTGAAGCCGAGATTGGCCACGATGGTGCCCTGCGTGAGCTGGTTGACCGAGAGCCCGACCATCGTGGAGAGGGTGAACATCGAGTTGACCAGCCGGTCATGGAACGGGGCGAGCGCCTCGCTGGCGGCCTGGTCGAGGTGCAGGGGCTGAGTGTTCATCGTCAAGGTGGTGAAGAAGACGTTGTCCGCCTCGGTGACAGTCCGTCCGGGCCGGTGCACATAGGTGGTGCCGATCTCGAACTCCTCGAACCAGAGCCCTCGCTGCTCGATGCGGCGGCCCACCCTGGTGCCATTGTCAGCCGTCCGATCCGCAACCATCAGCCGGCGACCTTCTGCGAGGCACCCGTGGCCGGAGCCACCCGTGTCCGTCGAGACCGGTCGAATGCCGCAGCGCCGAGCATGAGCACGCCGGCCGCGACGAACATCAGCGAGACACCGAGCGTCGAGTGGGTCGGTGAGCTGCTGACCATGGCAACAGCGGCCAGCGGGGCGAGGCCCCCGGCGAACGCACCGCCGACCTCACGGCCGGTCCCGAGGCCCGAGTTGCGGACCTGGACCGGGAACTGGCGCGCCAGGAAGTCACCCTGCGCGGACAGCGCTGCCGGGATGACGACGCCCGTGGCGAGGATCAACATGCCCCAGATCGCGAACTTGCTCCCCGTGCCGAGGACGGCGAAGAAGGGAAAGGCGAGGGCAGCGATGCCGACACCACAGACCAAGAGGATGCGACGTGAGTCGATCCGATCGCAGAGCCGCCCGACCAGCGGCACCGTGATGATCGCGGCGAGGCTCGCCAAGGTGATCCCGAAGGTTCCGTACGAGGCCGGCACTCCGACGATCGACTTGAGATAGGTAAGCGAGTAGGTCTTGAAGACGTAGCTTGCGCCGTTGTAGGCGATCGTCATCACCATGACGACGAGCAGCGGCTTCCAGTATCCGGCGATCAGCTCGAGCAGCGGCCTGCGCCGCTCGTGCGGCTGGCTCTCCTCGAGGCGCTCGAAGGCAGCCGTCTCCGGCAACCGTCGTCGCACCACGTAGCCGACACCGGCGAGCGCGAAGCTGAACAGGAACGGCAGGCGCCAGCCCCAGCCGTAGAGGAAGTCCTCGTTGACGGCGCTCAGGATCGTGACCGTCAGGGACGATGCGAACAGGCCGATGTTGACGCCCAGCGCCGGCCACGAGCCGAGGCGGCCGGTACGCCCGGGTTCGGCGTACTCGTAGGACATCGCGATCGCCGAGCCGAACTCCGCGCCGGCACCCAAGCCCTGCGCGAAGCGGAGGATGACGAGCAGCACGGGCGCGGCCACGCCGATCGACGCGTACGACGGAAGCAGGCCGATGCAACCTGAGGACACCCCCATCACCAGGAAGGTGCTCGACAGCACCGCCTTGCGCCCGAAGCGGTCGCCCAACGCACCGAAGACGATCCCGCCGAACGGCCGAGCGATGAAGCCGACCGCGAACGTCGCGAACGAGGCGAGCGTCGCCGCGGACGCATCACCGCTCGGGAAGAAGACGCCGCCAAACACCAGCGCAGCCATTGAGGCATAGAGGTAGAAGTCGTACCACTCCAGCGCTGATCCGATGATGATCGCGCGGGCCGCGCGCCGCCGCGCCTTGGGATCAAGCGCAGTGATGGGGGCGTCTGCCATGTCACTTCCTTCGTATATGCGAACGTTGTTTCATATCTGCGCACCAGCAGAGCATGTGGCGCGCATCACGGTCAAGCCCGCGGCGAGAACTTGTCCCAACCCGACGAAGGGTTGCGCCCATCTTCTTTGCATGTTCAGATAGACGCATCAGCGTTCGTATATCGGGAGATGGTTGTGGATTTTCGGCTCACTGACGACCAAGAGGCACTTCGCGAGGGCGTGCGGGCCCTGGCGGCGAAGTTCGACGACGAGTACTGGGCTCGCTGCGATGCGAACCATGAGTTCCCGTGGGACTTCTACAACGCCTTCGCCGAGGGCGGTTGGCTCGGCATCGCCATCCCTGAGGAGTACGGGGGTGGCGGGCTCGGGATCACCGAGGCATCCCTGCTGCTCGAGGAGGTCGCAGCCTCGGGCGCCGGGATGAACGGCTGCAGCACCATGCACCTCACGATCTTCGGACTCAACACGATCGTGAAGCACGGCAGCGAAACACAGCGCCGTGAGGTCCTCCCCGGCGCCGTCGACGGCTCGCTGCACGTCTGCTTCGCGGTGACCGAGCCCGACGCGGGCACCGACACCACGCGAATCTCGACTTTCGCCCGGCCGACCGAGGGGGGCTACCTGCTCCGGGGGCAGAAGGTCTGGATCACCAAGGCCGGTTACTCGCAGAAAGCGGTCCTCATCGCGCGGACCAGTCCCCGCAACGACGAACACCCGACCGATGGCATGAGCCTGTTCCTCCTCGACCTCGACTCCCCTGGCATCGCGATGAATCCGATCGAGAAGCTGGGCCGCAACGCCGTGCCCTCCTACGAGATCGCCTTCGACGACGTCTTCGTTCCCGAGTCGGCGCGCGTCGGTGAGGAGGGCCAGGGCTTCCGCTACCTCCTCGACGGTCTGAACCCCGAACGGATCCTGCTGGCCCACGAGGCCCTCGGGATCGGTCGTGCCGCTCTGCGGAGGGCCGTGGCGTACGCCGGTGAGCGGGTCGTCTTCGACCGTCCGATCGGCAAGAACCAGGGCGTCGCCTTCCCGCTGGCCGAGGCCTCGATGCGCTTGGACGCCGCGGAGCTGGTGGCCCGTCAGGCGGCGTGGCGCTACGACCAGGGCCTGTCCTGTGGCCGGGAGGCCAACACGGCGAAGTTCCTGTGCGCCGACGCCGGCTTCAACGCCGCCGACCAGGCGATCCAGACCCACGGCGGGATGGGCTACGCGGTCGAGTACCACGTCGAGCGCTACTTCCGGGAGTCGCGCATCCTGCGCCTCGCCCCGGTCAGCCAGGAGATGGTTCTCAACTACATCTCCACCCATGTCCTCGGCCTGCCGAAGTCGTACTGATGGGCGCCCCCAACCCCGGAGCCGACGTGCAGCCCGCCCTGGCCGGCATACGCGTCCTAGATCTCTCCCGCGTGCTGGCCGGACCGCTGTGCACCCAGATGCTCGCCGACCACGGCGCAGAGGTCATCAAGGTCGAGGCGCCCACCGGAGACGAGACGCGTACGTGGGGGCCCCCGTTCGTCGGGCCGGAGACGAGCGCCTACTTCACCGGCATCAACCGCAACAAGGCCAACGTCTGCCTCGACCTGTCGATCCCGGAAGGGCAGTCCGTCCTCGGCGACCTGCTCGGCCAGGCCGACGTCGTGGTGGAGAACTTCAAGGCCGGTACGTTGGCTCGTTGGGGCTTCACCGACGAGCTCATCCGGGAGACCTGGCCGCGGTTGATCCATTGCCGGATCACCGGATTCGGCACCGACGGCCCGATGGGCGGCATGCCCGGCTACGACGCGGTCGCCCAGGCGTACAGCGGCCTGATGAGCATCAACGGCGAACCCGACGGGGAGGCCCTGCGCGTCGGCGTCCCGATCGCCGACATGGTCACGGGCGTCTACGCGTTCTCCGGTGTGCTGCTCGCCTTGCAGGCCCGGCACCGGACCGGGGTGGGGCAGCTGGTCGACTGCAACCTGGTCAACACCGCGGTCTCGCTCCTGCACCCGCACTCCCCCTCCTACCTGATGGCGGGCAAGGTCGGGCAGCGCACCGGTTCGGCGCACCCGACGATCGCGCCTTACAACAGCTTCGCGGCCTCCGACGGTCAGATGTTCATCGGGGCGGGCAACGATGGGCAGTTCCGCAAGCTCATCGGCGTGCTCGGTGTTTCGGAGCTCGCTGAGGACCCTCGGTTCGCGACCAACGGCGAGCGCCTGACCCATCGCGGGGCCCTCGAGGATGCGTTGCGGCCACGGATCGCAGGCTGGCCCCGCGGCGAGCTGAGCAAGGAGCTGCTCGCGCTCGGGGTCCCGGCCACACCGATCCACGACGTCGGCGAGGCGCTCGAGGACGCACACGTCCGTAGCCAGGAGATGGTCGTCGAGGTCGACGGCTACCGCGGCACCGGGATCCCGATCAAGCTCCGAGGCACCCCCGGCCGTGTGGTCAGCGCACCCAGGGCCCGCGGCGCCGACACCGAAGCCGTGCTCAGCACCCTGGGGTACGACGCGGAGCGGCTCGCCCAGCTGCTCGCCGAGGGCACGGCGCAGGTGTCCGTCCACGCCTCGGTCGCTGGAAGCAGGTGAGTCATGCCAGCCTCGGACGCCCGGTGACGTCCGCCGGACACCTGCCCGGAAGTGCCGGCTACCGACGGATCATGGTCGCGATGTTCGCCGCAGGCATGGCGACGTTCGCACTGATGTACTCCACTCAGACGCTTCTACCGGAGTTCGCCAGCGACTTCGCTCTGACCCCGACCAAGGCAACGCTCAGCATGACGCTGACGACGGCCACGCTCGCGGTGATGCTCCTCGTCGCCGGCCCGATCTCGGAGTACGCCGGCCGGACTCCGCTGATCCGGATATCGGTCTGGGCAGCGGCGCTGGTGGGCCTCGCCTGTGCGTTCGCTCCCGGGTGGAGCTCACTGCTCGCGCTGCGCTCGCTGCAAGGGGCGGCCCTGGCTGGCCTCCCGGCCGTGGCCACTGCGTACCTGCGCGAGGAGGTGCATCCGACGGCCAGTGGCCGCGCCGCGGGGCTCTACATCGGCGGTACGGCGATCGGCGGCATGGTCGCCCGGATCCTGACCGCGCCGATTGCCGACGCGGTCGGCTGGCGATTCGCCCTTGGGGCGACCGCGATCGTCGGCCTGCTGTGCGCCGTCCTGGTGACCTTGCTGCTACCTGACTCGACCAACTTCACTCCGTCGTCGGGGAGCTGGCGCACCATTACCGCCTCCGCCCGCCGGGCGCTGGCCGACCCTGCTCTGGTCGCGCTCTACGGATTGGCCATGTGTGCGATGGGCACCCTGATCGCGGTCTTCAATGCGCTCTCCTTCCGGCTGACCTCGCCGCCCTTCGGCCTGCCGCTCGCGGCCCTGAGCTTGGTCTACCTCACCTATCTGCTCGGCACGATCAGCTCCACGCTGGCCGGGCGGGTTGCGGACCGGATCGGTCGTCGTGCCGTACTGCCGGTGGGGTGCGTGCTCGCCCTTGCCGGCGTCGCCCTCATGTCGATCGATCAACTGGTGATGGTCATCGGCGGCCTGAGCCTGCTCGTCATCGGCTTCTTCATCGTGCACGGCCTGGCCAGCGGCTGGGTCCCCGTTCGAGCCCATGCGGCCGGGGTCAGCACCGCCCAGGCCGCCTCGTTCTACCTGATGTCGTTCTACGTCGGCTCCTCGCTCTTCGGGAACCTCGGGAGCACTGCCTGGTCGCATGCGGGCTGGCCCGCCGTCGTAGCACTCTCAGCCACCTTGCTCACGATCGCCTGCGCGCTGGCGTGGGCACTGCGCCGCATTCCCGCATTGAATCCAGACGCCGGGAGGTGACCTGGTCTCGCCGGGAAGCCTCGGGAGCCCTGCGCCGTTGAACCTACCGTGAAGCTCTCCATGCTGGACCGGTCCCGCACGCGGGTGGGGTACGCCGAGGGCGCTGCGCTGACCCACACGATCGAGCGGGCGGTGGCTGCCGAGCGGCTCGGCTACCACCGGTTCTGGGTCGCCGAGCACCACGCGGTTCCGGGGATCGCTTCGGGGTCGCCGCCGGTGCTGCTCGGTGCGCTCGGCGCGCACACGTCCACGATCAGGCTCGGGTCGGGCGGGGTGATGCTGCCGCACCACCAGCCGCTGGTCGTCGCCGAGCAGTTCCTCATGCTCGAGGCCCTCTATCCCGACCGGATCGACCTCGGTCTGGGACGCACCCTGGGCTTCACCGCACCCGTACGCCGCGCCCTGCGGCAGGATCTCGACGACCCGGACACGTTCGCCGAGGACATCGAGGAGCTCCGCGGCTATCTCGACCGCACCGCCGCTGTCACCGCGCGGCCGGCCGCCGCGCACCGGATCCCGATGTTCGTGCTCGCGACCGGGAAGGGCGTCGCGCTCGCCTCGCGCCTCGGGCTGCCGGTCGTCGTGGGCGGTCCGGTGCTGGACAGCCCGCGGCTGAACGAGCTGCTGGGGGCGTACCGGAAGGACTTCCGGCCCTCGTCCCGAGCGTCTGAGCCCTCGGTGACCGTCTCGGTCGACGTGCTGGTCGCCGACACCGACGCCGAGGCCGCCGAGCTCGCCCTGCCGGAGGCGTGGGCGATGGCCAGGTCGCGGCAGACCGGCGAGTTCGGTCCGCTCGAGCCGGTCTCGACGATCCGCGACCAGGCCTGGTCGAACCAGGTCCGCGAGCGGGTCGAGGCCCATCTCGCCCGTACGACCGCGGGCTCTCCCGCGACCGTCCGAAGGCGTCTCGACCAGCTGGCCGAGGCCACCGGAGCCGACGAGCTCCTCGCCTTCACCTCGACCTATGACCGCGATGCCCAGCTCACCTCCGACGGCGAGCTCGCCGGGATCATGACCGGCCGGGCTCAGGTCGGGAGATAGTCCTCAGCCCAGCTTGTCGAGCATCCGGACCGCGGTGTCCTCGTCGGTGATCAGGGTGTTGAACCAGCCGGCCCGCGAGCCCGCGATGATGCTGGGCACCTTCGTCGGGCCCACCGCGACCGCGATGGTGTGCGGGATGGTCCGGAGCTCCTCGTAGGTCGTGGCGACGAGGAACTCCTCGGGGTAGGGCAACGGCTGCCCGTCCTCGTCGAAGAACCTGGTGCAGATGTCGCCCGCGGCCTCACGGAGCCAGGGCGCGTCGCGCGGCACGTAGCCGGGCAGCGACTCGCGGGTCAGCGGGGGCGCGCCGATGCCGAGCACGGCCACCCGCGCCTGGCTCCACAGGTCGAGCACCCGACGGGTGCTCGGATCCTGGAGCAGGAGCCGGTGCAGGTCGGCTCCCGGCTGTGCCGGGGCATAGAGGAAGACCGGACGTCCGTCGAGCTGCTCGGCGAACATCCTGGTGATCTCGTTGGTCTGGTACCAGGCTTCGGGCTCGTCCTGCCCACCGACGGTCGGGGTCACCACGACGCCGGGGAAGGACGGCAGCGTCTCCTGGCTCACCTCCCAGACGGTGCGGCCCGAAGAGACCAGCAGCACGTCGCCGGCCTTCAGCCCGATCTCGGTCAGCGCCTCTCCGAGCCGGGCGGCGAGCGCCGCTCCGGCGAGGGAGCGGTGGAATCCACGCGCGACGAACACCCTGGCGAGGCCGAGAGCCTCACAGAGCCGCTCCTCCACCTCGGAGGCGCGCCGGGTCGCGGGGTCGACGACCTCGATGCGGACGATGCCTGTGCGACGTGCCTCCGAGAGCACCCGGCTGACCGTCGCGCGGCTGATGCCGAGCTGCTGGGCGACCTGAGCCTGGGTCGCCTCCTTGAGGTAGTAGAGCGTCGCCGCCGCATGCATGACCTCAGGGGTAAAGCGTGTGCTGGCCGCCCCTGCGGCCTCCAGGGTCGGCTGGTGGCCGTGCGCTCCGCCTGTGTTCTCCACGGCACCACTCTTCCACAGCCGCGCGTGTCGATCCGACCATTCGTGAACATTTGTTCTGGACATTTGTTCGCAACCTGTGGGACGGTGGATGAGCTCGAGTGATCAAGATCACCAACAGGAGGTCCCATGACGCAGGCAGCTTCAGAGGTAGACGGACGCACCATGCAGGCGGTCGTCTGCCACGGGCCCGAGGACTACCGCTTCGAGGAGGTCCCGGTCCCTGTCCCGGGACCCGGCGAGGCGCTGATCCGGGTCGAGGCCGTCGGGATCTGCGCGAGCGACCTGAAGTGCTACCACGGCGCCGCGAAGTTCTGGGGTGACCAGAACCGGCCCGCCTGGGCCGAGACCGAGGTCATCCCGGGCCACGAGTTCACCGGCGAGGTGGTCGCGCTCGACGACGAGGCGCGTACGCGGTGGGGGGTCGAGGTCGGCGACCGGGTCGTCGCCGAGCAGATCGTGCCGTGCGGAGAGTGCCGCTACTGCCGGCGCGGGGAGTACTGGATGTGCGGACCCCACGACATGTTCGGGTTCAAGCGCAGCACCCCCGGCGCGATGGCCGAGTACATGGTCTTCTCCCCCGCCTCCCTGGTGCACCGGATCAGCAAGGACCTTCCGCCCGCGCACGCCGCGTTCGCCGAGCCGCTGTCCTGCTCCCTGCACGCCGTGGAACGAGCCCAGATCACCTTCGACGACGTCGTCGTGGTCGCCGGCTGCGGTCCGATCGGCCTCGGCATGATCGCCGGCGCCGCGGCCAAGTCACCGGCACGGGTGGTCGCCCTCGACATGGCCCCCGAGAAGCTGGACCTGGCCACCAAGTGCGGTGCCACCGACATCGTCAACATCGCCGAGCAGGATCCCGTCGAGTTCGTCCGCTCGATCACCGACGGCTACGGCGCCGACGTCTACCTCGAGGGCACCGGGCACCCCTCGGCGGTGCTGCAGGGCCTCAACGTGCTGCGCAAGCTCGGCACCTATGTGGAGTACGGCGTCTTCGGCTCCGAGGTGACCGTCGACTGGAGCATCATCAGCGACGACAAGGAGCTGGACGTACGCGGCGCCCACCTCGGCCCGAACTGCTGGCCGGCCGCGATCCGGATGCTGGAGTCCGGCGTGCTCCCGCTGGACGAGATCTGCACCCACCAGCTGCCCCTGGCCCGGTTCCAGGACGGCCTCGACCTGGTCGCGCGGGGCACCGAGTCGATCAAGGTCTCGCTGATCCCGTGACCGCCGCAGCCTCCTTCTGGCTCGGCACGAGCTGGAAGATGACCAAGACCCTCGGCGAGGCCGGGGCGTACGCCGACGACCTGCGCTCGGCGGTCGAGGCGGGGAGCGTGCCGCCCGAGCTGCGGCTCTTCGTCCTGCCCGCCGCCACCTCCCTGGCCACCGTCCGCGACCGGCTGGACGGCTCCGGTGTGGCCCTCGGGTCGCAGAACGCTCACCCGGGCCCGGACGGTGCCGTCACCGGCGAGGTGTCCATGAGCATGGTGCGCGACGCCGGCGCGAGCCTCGTCGAGATCGGGCACGCCGAGCGCCGCACCCTGCTCGGCGAGACCGACAACATGGTGGCCGACAAGGTCGCGGCCGCGGTCTCGGCCGGGCTGACCCCTCTCGTGTGCGTCGGCGAGACCACCGCCGAGCGAGCCCGTGGCGAGACCCCCGATGTGCTGGCCCGCCAGGTGCGCGCCGCGCTCAGCCAGCTCGGGCGAACCAGACCCACCGAGCTGCTGGTGGCCTACGAGCCGCACTGGGCGATCGGCTCCGAGGGCCGACCGGCCACGCCGGCGGAGGTCTCCGAAGGACTCGGCGTCCTACGCCGGGCACTCGACGAGGACCTGGCGGGCACGCCGACCTCCGTCCTCTACGGAGGCAGCGTCCACGCGGGCAACGCCGCCGACCTGGTGACGGGCCTCCCCGTCGACGGCCTCTTCGTCGGCCGCGCCGCCTGGACCGCACCCGGCCTCCTCGACCTCGCCCACCGGTCCGCCGACGCGCTTCGTCGACGAACGCTCCACCGACCGAAACCCCCCGACCTCGTGTCCGCGATCGTTCGAAAGGACCCCAGATGACACGACCCCGCCGCCTCACCCCCTTCCGCATCGGCGGAGCGGTGGCCATCGCCGCACTCCTCGTCGCGATGACGCTCAGCACCCGCTTCGTCACCCCCGACGAGCTCGCCTCGATCGGCCCGGAGACCTTCGACCCGGCCCAGACCGCCGCGGACCTCTTCGCCGAGGCGAACGAGACCATCCCCGATGCCGCGACGCCCCTTCCCGAGCTCCTCGCCGGGCTCCAGCAGGATGTCGCCAAGACCGCCGACGACCTCGACGCGTCCAGGCCCAACGACACCACCTACCTGTTTCCCGTACGCGGCACCGCGACCGTCGTCGCGACCCAGCAGCAGGCTGTCGAGATCACCGTCGAAGGCGTACCCGGGACGACTCCGCTCAGCCTCGCCTCCGGACCGGCGACCAACGGCGCGGTCCTGCGCGACGCCCTCGGCTTCAAGTTCGGAGACGCCTCCAACCAGACCACCTACCAGCAGGTCGGGGACGAGCTGAAGGCCCTCGTCCGCGAGCAGATCGAGCAGGGCGCGAAGGTCGCGCCCGGCTCGAAGCTCGACTTCACCGGGATCGTGAGCGTCACCGACACCGGCATGCCGCAGCCCGCGGCCAAGCCGGTGCAGGTCCAGCCCCTGACCGTGGAGGTCGTCCGATGAGCGCAGCGGCCACGGAGACCGTCCGCACAGGCGCCGCCGAGATCGGTCAGGTGGTGCTCCGCGCGGTCGGGATCTCCAAGACGTACGGCGTCACCAAGGCGCTCAAGGGCGTCGACTTCGAGGTCCGCGCCGGCCAGGTCACCGTGCTCTTCGGGGAGAACGGCGCCGGGAAGTCGACACTCATGAAGATCCTTTCCGGCGTCGAGCAGCCCACCGGCGGCCAGCTGGTCCTGCACGACGAGCCGGTCACCCTGGAGAACACCGTCGACGCGGTCGAACGCGGGATCTCGATCATCCACCAGGAGACGAACCTCTGCCCGAACCTCAACGTACGGGACAACATCTTCCTCGGCCGCGAGCTCCACACCCGGATGGGCGGGATCGACTACTCCCGCGAGGCCGACATCACCTCGCGGCTGATGCGCCAGCTCGAGGAGGAGATCTCGCCTCAGACGCCGGTGGCCGACCTCCGGATGGGCCAGCAGCAGATCGTCGAGATCGCGCGGGCGCTGGCCGCCGAGGCCCGGATCCTGATCATGGACGAGCCCACCTCGGCGCTGAGCGCGAGCGAGGTCGAGGTGCTGTTCCGGGTCATCCGGGAGCTCACCGCCAACGGCGTCGCGATCGTCTACATCTCCCACCACCTCGAGGAGGCGATCAGCATCGCCGACCACGCGGTGGTGCTCCGCGACGGCGAGCTGGTCGCGCACGAGCCGGCGAGCCGGATCGACCTGCCCTGGGTGGTGCACCGGATGACCGGCCGCCAGGCGGAATACGACTTCCGCGAGGAGCCTCGTGGCTTCGGCGAGGTCGCTCTCTCGGTCCGCAACCTCACCGTCGCCGACCTCGGCACCGGACGCATCGTGGTCGACGACGTCTCCCTCGACGTACGCACCGGCGAGATCGTCTGCCTCTACGGCCTGATGGGCGCCGGGCGTACCGAGCTGATGGAAACGCTCGCCGGGCGCGACCCGATGACCGCCGGCGAGGTGCTGCTGAACGGCGAGGACATCGCCGGGCTCAGCGTCAGCGAGCGCATCTCCCGTGGCCTCGGGCTCGTCCCCGAGGACCGCCAGCGCGACGGCGTCGTCCAGCTGCTCAGCGTCGGCAGCAACCTCTCGCTCGCCGGCCTGCGCTCGGTGGTACGCCGCGGTCTGATCTCCAAGAGCGCGGAGTCCGACCGGATCAGGCGTGGCATGGACGAGGTGACCGTCAAGGCCGCCGGCCCGGGCACCCCGATCACCTCCCTGTCCGGCGGCAACCAGCAGAAGGTCGTGATCGGGAAGCTGCTGATGACCGATCCGAGCGTACTGCTCCTCGACGAGCCCACCCGCGGCATCGACGTCGGGGCCAAGGGCGAGATCTTCGCCCTGCTCTTCCAGGAGGCCCAGAAGGGCCTTGGCGTCCTCTACGTCACCTCGGAGATCGGTGAGGCGATGACCGCCTCCCACCGCGTCGTCGTGATGAACAAGGGCCGCATCGTGCGCGAGTTCGACCCACGTACGAGCACCCGGGCCGAGGTCATGGCCGCCTCCGGCGAGTCAGCGAACCCGACGACCGACCCCACGACCACCGACGAAGCCATCGGAGGCATGCAGTGACCGCAACCAACGCATCGGCCGAGGCGACATCACGCCCACAGAGCCCTGCCGGAGGCCTCACCTCCCGGCTCCGCTCGATCACGCTCAGCAACGCTCTGGTCGAAGGCCGGGCCCTGCTCGCCCTGATCCTCATCATCGCGGTGTTCGCGCTGCTCAGCGACAACTACCTCGACCCCGGAAACCTGGTGACCATCACCAAGCAGGTCGCCTTCAACGCGATCTTGGCGCTCGGCATGCTGATGGTCATCCTCAACGGCGGGATCGACCTCTCGGTCGGCTCCACCGTGGGGCTGACCGGCGCGGTGGCCGGCAACCTCTTCCGCGGCCTCGACCTCCCGCTTACCCAGGCGATCATGTTCCCGCAGGTCTGGGTGATCGTGGTGATCTCCGTCGGGGTCGGCGCGCTGGTCGGCTACGCCAACGGGCTGCTGATCTCGCGACTGCGCCTCGCCCCGTTCATCGTCACCCTGGGGATGCTCTACGTGGGGCGCGGCCTGACCGAGGTGCTGCTCAACGGGCAGAACATCACCAACGAGCTCCGCGGCCAGGAGGGGCTGGGCAACACCGGCTTCTTCGAGGTCTTCGCCAGCCGCCCCCTCGGGCTGCCGATCTCGGCATGGGTGATGATCGCGCTCGCGGTCCTGGCCTCGATCCTGCTGGTTCGATCGCCGTTCGGCCGGTGGCTCTACGCCAGCGGCAGCAACGAGCGGGCCGCCGAGCTCTCCGGCGTACCGGTCACCCGGGTCAAGACGAGGATCTACGTCATCGCCGGCACCTGCGCCGGCATCGTCGGTCTGCTCCAGATCGCCAACATCAGCTCCGCGACCGCCGACCTGGGCCAGTTCTACGAGCTCAACGCGATCGCCGCGGTCGTCATCGGCGGCGCCGCCCTCTCGGGAGGTCGCGGCACGGTCAGGGGCACCATCATCGGCGCCTTCGTGATCGGGTTCCTCGCCAACGGCCTGGTCATCGTCGGCGTCTCGCCGTTCTGGCAGCAGGTCATCACCGGGGCAGTGATCATCCTCGCCGTCGCCGTCGACCGGATCCAGCAGATCGCCCAGAACCGCGGGGCCGCGCGGCGGGCCGCAGCCGAGGTCCGCACCGCCGCGAGCACTCCCGCATGAACGCCGTCATCCACCGTTCCCACCACCAGGACGCGGCAGGTCCGCGACCGATCGAGAGGACACACCCCATGAAGCGAATTCTCGCCGGCATCGCCGCCACCGGGCTCGCCCTGAGCCTGGCCGCGTGCGGCTCGGAGGCCACCGACGACGCGGGCGGCAAGGGTGGCGGCACCATCGCCATCATCACCGTCGACCCCTCCAACCCCTACTGGAAGGCCGAGGTCGACACCGCGAAGAGGGCCGCCACCGAGCTGGGCTACGACTCCTACACCGCAGCGCACGGCAACGACCCGGACGAGCAGAACACCTTGATCGAGACCGCCGTCAACGACGACGTCGACGGGATCCTGCTCGACCCGGCCGGAGCCGACGAGTCGATCGCCGCGGTGCAGAAGGTCGTCGACGCCGACATCCCGATCGTGCTGATCAACGCCGAGATCTCCGAGACCGGGCTCGCCGCGTCCCAGATCGTCTCCAACAACGCCCAGGGTGCCACCGTCGGCGCCGAGGCCTGGGCCGCGTCGATGAACTACAAGGGGACGTATGTCGAGCTGTTCGGCAACCCCAGCGACAACAACGCCCAGGTCCGCTCCGACGGCTACGAGCAGGTCCTCGGCCAGTACCCGGATCTGAAGAAGGTCGGCGAGGAGATCGCCAACTGGGACCGCCAGGAGGGCCAGGAGAAGATGGAGGCGCTGCTCGCAAAGAACCCCGACATCACCGGGGTCGTCTCGGGCAACGACGAGATGGCGCTCGGCGCGGTCAACGCGCTCAAGGCCAAGGGCAAGCTCGACCAGGTCAAGGTCCTCGGCTTCGACGGCAGCCAGGACGCCGTCGACGCGGTGAGGTCCGGCGAGCTGGTGGCCACCGTGGTCCAGCCCATCGTCGAGGGCACCAACAGCGCGATCGAGCAGCTCGACAGCGTCATCACCTCCGGCGATACCGGCGCATCGGAGGAGAAGCAGGCCCTCGACTGCGTCCTGGTCACCAAGGACAACGTCGACTCCGTCGAGAACTTCGTCATCAGCGAGTGACGCGATGACCCACATCTACAACGATCCCGACACCTTCAAGAGCGACGTCCTCACCGGCTTCGCCACCGCCCATCCCCGCTACGTCGAACGGGTTACCGACGCCTCCGGGTTCATCCGCGCGGGCGGTCCGCTGGCCGGCAAGGTCTCGCTCGTCATCGGCGGCGGGTCGGGCCACTACCCCTCCTACAACGGGGTCGTCGGCACCGGCTTCGCCGACGGCGCCGTGCTCGGCGACATCTTCGCCTCGCCGTCCGCCGAGCAGGTCTACCGCATCGCCCGCGCCGCCCACGGTGGCGCGGGGGTGGTGCTGGCCTTCGGCAACTACGCCGGCGACCGGCTCAACTTCGGCGTCGCGGCCGACCGGCTGCGCGCGGAGGGCGTGGACGTACGCGTCGTGTGGGTGACCGACGACGTGGCCTCCGCATCCTCCGACGCGGTCGAGGGCCGCCGCGGCATCGCCGGGACCTTCACGGTCTACAAGATGGCGGGAGCCGCGGCCGAGGAGGGCCGGGACCTGGACGAGGTCGAGCGGCTCATGCGGCACGCCAACGCGGCGACGTACTCCTTCGGGGTGGCCTTCGACGGCTGCACCCTGCCGGGGGCGCGGGACGCTCTCTTCCATGTGCAGGAGGGCCAGGTGGACTTCGGGCTCGGGATCCACGGCGAGCCCGGCATCAGCACCACCGATTGGATCCCCGCCGCGAGGCTGGCCGACCAGCTCGTCGACCGTGTGCTCGCGGAGCGACCGGCCTCGGCCGACGGCCGGGCCGCAGTGCTGCTCAACGGCCTCGGCTCGACGAAGTACGAGGAGCTCTACGTGCTCTGGAGCGAGGTCGAGCCCCGGTTGCGAGCCGCGGGAGTCGACCTGATCGACCCAGAGGTCGGTGAGCTGGTCACCAGCCTCGACATGGCGGGCTGCTCGCTCACCGTGACGTGGCTCGACGACGAGCTCGAACCGCTGTGGCGGGCTCCGGCCGACACCCCGGCCTACCGCCGGGGCCATGCCGTCGCCGGCGGACGGTTCACCGAACGGGCGGCCTCCGTCGCTGCCACGGCGGAGGGTACGCAGGAGACGGCGAGCCCGGCCTCCCGCCGGCACGCGACGATCGCGCAGAGCCTCCTCACCACGCTCGCGGCGACGGTCGAGGAGCACAAGGAACGGCTCGGTGAGATCGACGCGATCGCCGGCGACGGCGACCACGGCATCGGCATGAGTCGCGGATCCAAGGC